>CALPNL020000102.1 GCA_943324925.2 Chitinophaga pinensis
ATTGGATACAATACAAAGCATGCTTCTTCAAAATCGTTGTTTGACGAATTTCAATTGGTTTCAACCAAACTAATGCAATTAGGCTATATTAACGCTGAACTTACCAGTAATAATAAAGTAAATGATAGTACTTTTCTTTTTCAAGTGAACCTAAAAAATAGAACGAATTTTATACATATATATAAAGGAAGAAATTCCAATCTAAAATTATTTTCAAATGAGTTCCAAAAAAGCGATACGCTGATTGTTAAAATTAGCGAAACCGAAAGTTATTTAAAATCCCTATTAAATAATTTGGAATCCAAAGGATATTCTCTAGCAAAATTGAAGTTGGTTAATTTTCTAAGCAAAAACAATATTCTTTCTGCCGAGTTATTTCTAGACCCAGGAAACCTTCGGGTTTTAAATGCAATTGTAATAAATGGTTACGATAAATTTCCCGATAGTCATAAAAAAGAAATTCTTCGACTTTTTAAAAATAAAACCTTCAATCAAGAAAATCTTAGTAAAGTTCAAAATGCTTTTGAGAAATTTCGATTTGTCAATCAAATAAAATACCCTGAGATTCTTTTCACAAAAGACACTACAAAAATTTATGTTTATCTTGAAAAAGCCAAAGCAAATAAATTTGATGGCTACATGGGATTTTCAAATGATAAGAATAACAATTTAGAACTCAATGGCTATCTTGACCTGGTATTAGTCAATATTATGGATGCCGGGGAAAATCTATCGCTATATTGGAAAAGCGACAGTGGAAATCAAAAAACTTTTAATTTAGATTTAGAAGTGCCTTATATTTTTAAAACCCCTATCGCTGTAAAAGCCAACTTAAATATTTACAAGCAAGACAGTATTTTTCAAAACGCCAAAACAGCAATCGATGTCGGTTATTTTTTTAATTACAATAGCCGTTTGTATTTAGGCTACCTGTCGGCTGAATCAAGTGCTATTCAAAAAAGTAATAATTCTACCATTCGAGACTTTAGCAATTCCTTTGTAACCGCCAATTTTGAATTTCTAATCCTAAACAAATCTAATTTTTTATTCCCTGAAAAAACAAAATTAAGCTCAAAAATAGGTTACGGATCTCGTTATTCAAGTTCAACTAATTACCAGCAGTTCTTTGCCAACATTGATATTAGTCACACTTTATACTTGAATTTAAAAAACAGTATTTATTTAAAATCTCGAAATTATTACTTACAAAGTGATCAATATATTGTTAATGAGTTGTATCGTTTTGGCGGCATCAATTCTATTCGAGGTTTTAATGAAAATAGTCTTCAAGGTAATTTTTTCACTTCATTATTGTCAGAATACCGCTATTTGGTTTCTCGCGACCTTTATGTACATTCGATTATAGATTATGGTTTTTATACCGATACAACTATTTCAAAAAATGAAAATTTATTTGGCTTTGGCTTCGGTTTTGGTTTACTTACTAAAAACGGATTACTAAATATGGTTTATGCTAATGGTAGTTCAGGAAATCAAAATATTCAACTCTCCAATTCTGTGGTACACCTTAGTTTAAAACTTAATTTATTTTAAAATTCATTTATTAATATAAATCTACTTCCTCAATTAATAAATTTATAATTAATCATTAATTATTTCTTGAAATTCTTAATAATTAAAAAATAATAATTTTATACATAAAAAATATTTATATAAACTATAAAAATATTTAATTTATATTTAAATTTACAGTCTAATTTTAACAAACTACATATGAAAGCAAAGTACAATCTAATTTTAGCGTTATTTATAATGCTAATTTCGCAAATTTCATTTGCACAAGTTCAGACTGTAAGCGGAGTTGTTACTGATCAAGGCGGAGCACCCATTCCGGGTGTGAATGTTTCGGTAAAAGGAACTGCAAATAACAGTCAAACTGATTTAGACGGGAAATACAAAATTACCGCAAACCAGAACCAAACCCTGATTTTCAGCTTTATAGGACTGAAAACAAAAGAAGTTGTCGCTACAACAGCTATACTAAATGTAACCTTAACAGATGATTCGCAGGAATTGCAAAGTGTAGTAGTTACTGCATTAGGAATTACCCGAGAAAAAAAATCTTTAGGTTATGCTACTCAAGAAGTGAAAGCAGCAGATCTAAAATCAGGAACTGCTAACGGAAACTTTTTAAATGACCTATCTGGAAAAGTAGCAGGAGTAGCTATTAGAAGAAACAACAATTTTGGTGGTTCAACTAATTTAGTTTCAAGAGGTGTAAAAAGTTTAACTGGAAATAATCAAATGCTAATTGTAATTGATGGTGTGCCTATTAATAACTCAAATACAAATTCGACCAGTCAAAAAAATGGTAGAGGAACCACATTTGATTATGGGAATGCTGCCGCAGATATTAATCCAGAAGATATTGAATCAGTTAACGTTCTTAAGGGAGCTGCTGCAAGTGCACTTTATGGCTACCAAGCAGGAAATGGAGTCTTGATGATCACTACTAAAAAAGGGAAATCTGGCAAAGGAATGGGAGTTACCTATTCGTCTGAAGTAGTAGTTGGAAGTATTGATAAAAGCACTTTTATAAAATATCAAGATAAATATGGTGCAGGTTACGGACTTTATTATGGACCAAATGAAGACGCCTACTTTAACGAAGCAGATATTAATGGGGATGGTGTAATTGATTATTTAGTACCATTCACAGAAGACGCTTCTTATGGAGCGCCATTCGATAATAGCATGGTTTACCAATGGGACGCATTCACCCCTTATTCTTCGAATTTTGGTAAAAAAACCCCATGGCAAAACGCGGCAAATGGACCAATCACCTTTTTTGAAACTCCAATGTCTCTTAATAATTCCGTTTCAATTGAAGGAAGTGATGATAAATCAAGTTATATAGTTAATTTTTCTAATTTACTACAAACCGGATTAATGCCAAACAGCAGTATTAAAAAAAATAATGTAAGTGCTAAATTTACGCATCAGTTTTCTGATAAATTAACTGCAACTGTTTTCGCAAATTACATCCAACAAAATACTGTTGGTAGAAACTCAACAGGATACAATGACAATATTATGTCCAATTTTCGTCAGTGGTGGCAAACCAATGTTGATCTAAAATCACTTGAAGAAGTATACATCAATTCTGGTCAGCAAAATGTGACTTGGAATATTAAATCACCTACTAATTTAACCCCTGCATATTGGGACAACCCTTATTTTCAGAGATATAAAAACTATCAAAATGATGGTAGATCAAGATTCGTAGGTTATGGAAAATTAGATTATAAAATAAATAATTGGTTGTCAAGTACCTTTAGAGCTTCTACAGATACTTATTCAGAAATTCAAGAAGAAAGAAGAACTGTAGGTTCTATTGCAGCGGAATTTGGAATAAATCGATTAGATGAAACTTCTGGTTACCAAAGATTTAATAGAAATTATTCTGAAAATAATTTTGATATACTTTTCAATTTTAAAAGAAATATCAGCGAAGATATTTCTTTTAATGGATTAGTTGGAGGTACAATAAACAGAATAAATGTTAATACAATTCTTGCTTCAACCCAAGGTGGATTAGTAATTCCAGGGATTTATAGCTTGCAAAACTCAAATATCGCCGTAAGACCTGTAGATTCAGAATCCAATCAGGGGATAAATAGTTATTACGGACAAGTTTCATTTGGCTATAAAAATTTAGTGTATTTAGATGGAACTGTTAGAAGAGATGCTTATTCTACCTTACCTAAAGAAAACAATGCTGTCGTTTACCCATCGGTATCTTCTAGTTTAATATTTTCAAATTTATTAGACTATAAATGGTTGTCCTATGGAAAGTTAAGAGCTAATTTTGCCCAAGTTGGTAATGGAGCTCCTGGCCAGGCATTAACTGATACTTATACTAAATACGATCCTTTTGATACCGCTAATTTGTACTCAACTCCTACCGTAAAAAATAATCCAGACCTTAAACCAACAATTACTTCTAACTATGAATTGGGTTTAGAAATGTCATTTTTAGACAGAAGAATTGGAATGGATTTAGGAATCTACAGGTCTTTAAGTACAGATCAAATATTTCAGGTGCCTTTCTCAACTGCAACTGGATATAGCTCTAAATTTATTAACGCAGGTTCTATCGAAAATAAAGGTGTCGAGTTACAGTTAAACGGAACACCAATAAACTCAAAAGACTTTAAATGGGAAGTATTTGTAAATTGGGCTACAAATAAAAATCAGGTAGTTTCATTGAAAGAAGGAATTGACAACTTGCAATTAGGAAGTTTTCAAGGTGGAGTTACAATTAACGCTGCTGTAGGTCAACCTTATGGAGTAATTAGAGGTACTGATTTTACTTATTTAAACGGTGAAAAAGTAGTTGGTACAAATGGACGATATGTTATAAATTCAAGTTCAAATAATGTTATTGGAGACATAAATCCAGATTGGACCGGAGGGGTAAGAAATAAAGTTTCCTACAAGAACTTTGCATTAAGTTTTTTAATTGACATGCAAAAAGGAGGAGATATATTTTCATTAGATAGATATTACGGTCTCGCAACTGGTCTATATGAAGAAACAGCAGGTCTAAATGATTTGGGTAATCCAATTAGAAATAGCATCGCTGATGGCGGTGGGGTAATCTTACCAGGGGTTCAAGCGGACGGAAGTCCAAACACCATTAGAACACCTAGCCCTCAATTTTATGGAAATGTTGATGGATATAGAAGAAAGCCTAATGCAGCTTTCGTATATGATGCTTCTTATGTAAAACTTAGAGAAGTTTCAATTACCTACAATTTCCCATCAAGCCTATCAAAAAAATTATTAGTTCAAGATATGAAATTTAGTATCGTAGGAACTAATCTTTGGATCATTAATAAAAATTTACCTGATGCTGATCCAGAAAGTGGGCTAGGTTCAGGGAATCTATCTTCAGGATATTCTGTTGGATCACTTCCAACGACAAGAAATATTGGATGTAACCTAACTATAAAATTCTAATTATGAAAAAGATACTATTAACAATTAGTGCGTTTTTTCTTTTGTTATCTTGTTCAGATGACATAACAAATTTAAACGAAGATACTAAAAACCCAAGTGTTGTTCCTGCTGAATATTTATTCAGTAATGCTCAAAAAAACTTGGTTGATCAAATGACCAGTACAAATGTAAACAATAATGTTTTTAGACTTTTTGTACAACATTGGACTGAAACTACTTATACTGACGAAAGTAATTATGATATTACAAATAGAACTATTCCAGACAATCACTTTCGCGTAATATATAGAGACGTATTAAAAAATTTAGCAGAATCTAAAAAAATTCTTCTAACTGAGGTATACGCAGGTACAACTCAAGAAGTAGCTGATCAAAATGCTGTGAGAATTAATAAAATAGCACTAATTGATATTTACACCGCTTACAGTTATTCTATTTTAGTTGATACTTTCGGAAATGTCCCTTATACAGAGGCATTAGATATAGAAAATCATCCAAATCCAAAATATGATGATGCTAAAACAATTTATAAAGATTTGGTTTCAAAATTAACTGCTTCAGTAAATTCAATGGACACGACTAAAGACAGTTTTGGAACTGCAGATTTGATCTATGGAGGCGATATGACAAAATGGAAAAAATTTGCAAACTCATTGAAACTAAAATTAGCAATAAATTTAGACGATGTTGATCATACTTATGCAACAACACAAGCGTTAGCTGCTGTCGCATCTGGGGTTATTACTAACAGTTCTGATAATGCCAAATTAAAATATCTTTCTGTTCAACCCAATACAAACCCAATTTATGTTGATGTAGTGGCTAGTGGACGTGATGATTTTGTTCCAACAAGTACAATTATCAATAAAATGAATACTTTAAGTGATCCTAGAAGATCATCCTATTTTACCTTAATAGGTTCAATATATGAGGGAGGAACACCTGGAGACGGAAATGCTTTTGATAATTTTTCTCATATTGGTTCACAATTACTTGACCCAACATTTGAATCTTTATTAATTGACAATTCAGAAGTGGAATTCCTACTCGCTGAAGCGGTAGAAAGAGGAATAGCAGTAGGTGGAACAGCATCAACTCATTACACAAATGCCATAACTGCCTCTTTAAATTATTGGAATGTATCAGCTTCAAACATTGCTACCTACTTAGCTAAACCAGCAGTTGCCTACGCTACCGCTGCAGGAACTTGGAAACAAAAAATAGGTGAACAAGCCTATCTAGCATTGTACAATAGAGGTTTTGAATCATGGAATTCATACAGAAGACTTGATTTTCCGGTTTTAACTGCTCCTGTTGATGCAGTAATAGCTGAAGTACCTAAGAGATATACGTATCCAGCTGCGGAACAAACATTAAATTCTACTAATAACTCTGCTGCTGCTGCAGCAATTGGAGGAGATTTAATGACAACTAAGTTGTTTTGGGATATCCGATAAATTCTTCTTTTTAAATAAAATCCTAAAGCCCATCACATTAAAAGTGGTGGGTTTTTTTATATATTTGCACCATGGAAAAAGAACACTTAATATTTGGAATACGTGCAATAATTGAAGCAATTCAGTCAGGAAAAGAAATTGACAAAGTCTTTGTTCAAAAAGAAATTTCAGGCGAATTAATGAAAGACCTCATGAAAGTGATGAAGAGAAATAATACTAATTTCTCTTATGTTCCAGTAGAAAAATTAAATAGACTAACACCTAACAATCACCAAGGCGTAGTCGCTAGTATTTCTCCAATTTCTTTTTACGATTTAGAAACGTTAATTGAAACCGTTATAGAAAATGGTAAAAAACCATTGTTCCTTATCCTTGATCAAATTTCAGATGCTAGAAATTTTGGCGCCATTATCAGAACTGCGGAATGCACTGGAGTAAATGGGATCATAATTCAAAAATCGGGTGCAGCACCTGTGAATGGCGATACCGTAAAAACATCTGCTGGGGCAGTATTCAATATTCCAATTTGCAAAGTGGAGCATATAAAAGATGCGATTTTCTTACTCCAAGCAAGCGGTATTAAAACCGTTGCAGCTACTGAAAAAACAGATCAAAATATTTATGATATTTCACTTAATGAACCCGTAGCAATTATTATGGGGTCTGAAGATCGAGGAGTCAATCCTTCTGTTTTAAAAATTGTAGATGAAAAAGCAAAATTACCAATGTTCGGATCTATAGGCTCGTTGAATGTATCGGTAGCTTGCGGTGCTTTTTTATATGAAGCGGTGCGACAAAGACAATAATTGAATATAATTTAATTAATGGATTAAGGCGAAGGTTTTAATCCATTTTTTTTTCTTTGAATTCGTAGTTTACCG
>CALPNL020000103.1 GCA_943324925.2 Chitinophaga pinensis
GATTCCATTTTATCTTGATTTCCAGCGGCAACTTCAACTTGAAATTCCTCTATTTCCTCTTGCACTTTATCCCAAACTTGGTGCGGTTCTTCCCAATCAAAACCAACCCCTTTAACTTTATCTTGAATCCTACTTGCTTTTACTAATGCTGGTAAGCTCTTAGGAACACCTTCTAATACCGATTTTTTACCTTCTTTTAGTTTTAGTTTTTCCCAGTTTTGTTTTACTTCTTCTTCATCTTTAACAACTACATCGCTGTAAATATGAGGGTGACGATGAATTAGCTTATCGCAAATTTCATTACACACATCGGTAATATCAAAATCATTGGTTTCACTTCCTATTTTAGCATAAAAAACAATATGCAAAAGTAAATCTCCAAGTTCTTTTTTGACTTCATTCAAATTATTATCTAAAATAGCATCTCCCAATTCATAGGTTTCTTCGATAGTCAAGTGACGTAAACTTTGCAAGGTTTGCTTTTGATCCCAAGGACATTTTTCACGTAAATCGTCCATTATGGTTAACAATCTATCGAAAGCTTGAAGTTGGTTTTTTCTATTGTCCATTTGAAATAGTTAAATTCTTATAGTAATTCATGTAAAAATAATAAATCCTGTCAGGATAAACTCTTGACAGGATAAAATTATATAGGTTTGTAAAAAATATTATTTAGATTTTGCTTTTTTAGCAGGTTTATCTGCTTTTTCAGCCGCTACTTCTTTTACCACTTTATCTAGTACTTCCTCTGCATTCTCGATTTTAGGTTCTTCTTTAGAAACTAACCCTTTGGCTTGAAGCATATTGTACCAATTTACTATTTTTTTAATATCGGACGGATAAACTCGCTCTTGATCATAATCAGGTAGTACTTCAAGGAAATAGGCTATTAATTTAGAGTTGTCTTCTTTGTGAGAAATCGCAAGGCCATTATCTTCTTTTATTGCAATAGATCTCATTATTTCAGTTAAAGGTTTTTCTTCTGAATAGGTGTATACAGAAATTTCTGAAAGCAAGCTTACATTACTTTTCAATCCTACCGTGATTTTCTTACCATCAATTAATGATTCTGCAACAAAACCAGTTCTAGTTTGAATTTTTAACGCGAATAAACCTGGTTTTCCTGCTATTGCTAATATTTTATCTAAAGTCATTTTTATTTATTTTTCTATTTTTTGGATTGGTTATCTTCCTTTTTTATTACAAAATTTCATTCTATAGTCTGGTCGTGCTTTACCATCCATGATATTTTGAAGTTTTTTCTTAATCAATTGTTTCTTCAATGATGAAATTAAATCGGTAAATAAAATTCCTTCAATATGATCGTATTCATGTTGAATAACTCGAGCAATTAAACCATCAAAAACTTCTGTTTTAACAACAAAATCTTCATCACAATATTCTAAAGTTATTGTCTCATTTCTAAAAACATCTTCACGAACATCAGGAATACTAAGACATCCTTCATTAAAACCCCAAATTTCGCCTTCTTCTTTAATCATTTTAGCGTTAATGAAAGTGCGTTTGAAATTTTTTAATTTCAGTTGTTCTTCTGTTGCCAATTCATCATCTTCACCAAAAGCAGCAGTGTCTATTACAAATAAACGAATACTCAATCCAACTTGAGGAGCTGCAAGACCAACACCACAAGCATTGTACATGGTATCGTACATATTGGCAACTGTCTCTTTTAAATTAGGATAATCGGAAGAAATAGTATCAGCTACTTTTCTTAAAACTGGGTCGCCATATCCTACAATTGGTAAAATCATTTAATTATTATTTAGGATCTGAAAAATGAAATTCAGATTATTTAACTTATAATAGTTGGCAAAAATAACAAAAATACAAGTTGAAATCGGTAATTAACAAATAATATTTTAATGTGATTCAAATCAGTTTTTGCTTTATTTTACATTTTACAATTCATACCTTTGTTGCAACCTTATAAATATGCTGAAATTAATAAGAGATTTTACTGACGGAACTAATTTTAACAATGCAATAAAAGCTACCTTGTCTGCAGTTATTCCGGTGCTTATTTTTTCAAATTTAGGTAGTTTAGAAACGGGATTAACTATTGCACTTGGCGCTTTGTTTACTTTACCAAGTGACATTCCGAGCAATTTAAAACATAAAATTAAAGGAATTACAGTAAGTATATTATTTTTCTCGTTAGCCAATTTACTGATTAATTTAACTTACCCCTACCCGATTATTTTTGTTCCCGTATTTTGTACGATGGTATTTATATTATCCATGTTAGCCGTTTATGGACAAAGGGCTACCATGGTTGCTTTTTCAACATTATTGATCATTTCAATTTCATTTGCTCATATTCATACAGGTTGGGAAATGATTCAACATTCTTTGCTTTTATTTGCCGGTGGGTTGTTTTATCTTTTGGTATCTACCCTATTTCAATATTTATACCCACATAGGTATACCGAGTTAGAAATTGAAAAATGCATCCATTTAACTTCCAAATATTTAAAATTAAGAGGTGATTTATGGGAAATTGATTCCGATAGAAAAGCAATTACCAAAAAACAATTATTACTTCAAGTTGAACTTAACGAAGTACACGAAAATATTAGGGAAGTATTAATTAGAAACCGAACTGATTATGGCTCCTCTCATCAAAATAGAAAAATGTTATTGTCATTTGTTTCCTTGGTTGAAATAATGGAATTAGCAATATCAACTTCTTTTGATCATAATAAATTACACCAAAAATTTGATAACCATCCGGAAGTTTTAAAAACCTACCAAAATTTAGCTTATAATCTTGCCAAAAATTTAAAATCGTTATCTAAAAAAATTAGAAATAGGAAAACAAATCCAATAAAAAACAACCTCAACAACCATTTCGAAAAATTTGAAAAGGCTATTGAAGAGTACTCAATTTTATTAGTTAAAGAGTCTACTGAAGGGGTACTAATGCTAACCAATATGTTGCATTATGCTGAAAAGCAAATTGGGAAAATAAATTATTTGGAGAAAATTTTTACCAATCCTATAAAATTAAAAGACCTAAATGGTAGAGAAAAAGACATTGAAAAACTAATTACCAAAGATTACTATCCATTAAGTACTTTAATTGAAAATTTAAGTTTTTCATCATTGGTCTTTAGACACTCACTTCGAATCACTTTAACATTATTAATTGGTTTTATTATAGGAAAATTTTTACCCTTTGAAAATGTCTACTGGATATTACTAACTATAGTAGTTATAATGAGACCGGGTTATGGTTTAACCAAAGAACGAACATTGAATCGATTTATCGGAACAGTTGTAGGGGGTTTTTTAGGATTTCTAGTATTGTCATTTGGACCAACCCCTTTATTATTAGGTGTTTTAACTATCGTTTTTTTAATTCTTGGATTATCTTTTAGTCCTTCAAATTATAGAATTGGAACCTTATTTATTACGCTACATGTATTGTTTATTTTTGCTATTTTGAATCCTACTCACAACGAAATTATTATCTATAGAATTTTAGATACTCTTGTTGGAGCATTGTTAGCCCTTTTTGCGAATCATTTCTTTTGGCCCTTTTGGGAGTTTTTAAATACCAATGAAAATATTGAGAATTCAATTAAAGCAATTAGAAATTATTTAATGCAGATTTCTATTTTTTATAATAACAAACAAGATATAAATAGCAATTATAGGTTGGCAAGAAATCAAGCGTTTATTGAAATTGGAAATCTGATGGCTTCTTTCCAAAGAATGTTACAAGAACCAAAATCGAAACAAAATAATTTACAGCAAGTTTATAAAATAACTGTTATTAATAACGCTATGTTGTCCTCTGTTGCTTCGCTTGGTACTTACACTCAAACTCATAAAACTACGGATGCCTCAACCTCTTTCAATACCGTTATCGCTATAATTATATCTAATTTAGATCAAGCAATTGCTATATTGAATGACAAAAATGATCTAAAAGAAATAGAAAATTTAGATCGTGTATATTCTGAAATAAAAAAAATTCGTGTAGATGAAACTAACGAAAATCAGAATTTCAACGAAGAAAATCTTAAAATAAATCTTCAAGAAATTCAGTTAATAAAGGAACAATTAATTTGGTTAGCCAATTTGTCAGCAAACATTGTGGCTACCTCTAAAGCATTGATAAAATCGTAATTTAAATTATCTTAAATAATCTTGTAGCATTATTGTAGCAGAAATTTCATCCAGCAATGCTTTATTTTTTCTTTGATTTTTATTCAAGCCGCTATCAATCATAGTTTGAAATGCCATTTTGGAGGTAAATCTTTCGTCGACTCGAACTACTGGCATATCTGGGAAAAAGTTACTAAACTTTTTCGCAAAAGCGGTAATAATTTCAGCACTTTGCGAAGGTTCTCCATTCATTTGTTTCGGTTCGCCAATAAGTACTTTCTCTACCTTTTCTTTAGCAAAATAATCTTTTAAAAAATCAATTGTGGTTGCTGAAGGGATGGTTGTTAATCCAGAGGCGATAATTTGCATTTCGTCTGTAACCGCTATTCCCGTTCTTTTTTGTCCGTAATCAATCGCTAAAATTCGAGGCATTTTTAAAATATTTATACAAATATAATCAAAGTAAGTGAACTTAATAAGTTGCTTATAAATTGATAAATAAAATCCAATTATTACCTTAATGAAAATAAACAAAAAAGTTATCTTTGCGTAAAATATTTTCAAAATGAATGACTTACAAACAATTATAGAACAAGCTTGGGACAATAGAGAATTGTTAAAAGAAAATACAACTACAGACGCAATAAGAAAAGTAGTCGATTTACTAGATGCAGGAACTTTAAGGGTTGCCGAACCAATAGGAGATAAATGGCAAGTTAACGAATGGGTTAAAAAAGCCGTTGTAATGTATTTTCCAATTCAAAAAATGGAAACTTTAGAAGTGGGTATCTTTGAATATCACGATAAAATTCCATTGAAAAGAGGTTATGCTGAAAAAGGAATTCGTGTTGTTCCTAATGCCGTTGCTAGACATGGGGCTTATATTTCAAAAGGGGTGATTTTAATGCCTAGCTATGTAAATATTGGGGCTTATGTTGATGAAGGAACCATGGTAGATACCTGGGCAACAGTAGGAAGTTGCGCACAAATTGGTAAAAATGTCCACTTAAGCGGTGGTGTTGGAATTGGTGGTGTTTTAGAACCTTTACAAGCGGCACCCGTGATCATTGAAGATGGTGCATTCATTGGGTCTAGATGTATTGTGGTTGAAGGAGTTCATGTGGGTAAAGAAGCAGTTTTAGGGGCAAATGTATGTTTAACAGCTTCGACAAAAATTATTGATGTTACAGGAGAAACACCTATTGAAATGAAAGGTTTTGTACCAGCTAGATCAGTAGTAATTCCTGGAAGTTATACCAAAAAATTTGCAGCAGGTGAATATCAAGTCCCTTGCGCATTAATTATTGGAACTCGTAAGCCTTCAACCGATTTAAAAACGAGTTTGAACGATGCTTTGAGAGAATATGATGTAGCCGTTTAATTGATAAATCACATCAAAATCTAAACAAATAGAAATGATATTAAATTCCATTAACAAGAAAATTACATCTTTTTTAAATTTGTCTTTTTTCAATAATAGACTCAATATCATTTCAATTTGGATGATTATAACTCTACTATCTGCTGTAAAACAATTAAAAATTGGAAACTACAACAATTATAAAATTTTTAAAAATGTCTATTTTCATACTATCGAAAAACTGCCATTATATAAAGAATATCCTTTAGAGTATTTTGATCATAACCATTACGGACCCATTTTTAGTTTATTAATTGCTCCATTTGCTGTACTCCCCGATTATTTAGGAATACCATTATGGGGATTGTTTAATGCAGGAATTTTAGCCTGGGCGATTACTCAATTACCATTAAAATCTTCACAAATAAATGCTGTTCTTTGGATTTGTTTACATGAACTTCTAACTACATTATTAGGATTACAATTTAATCCAATCATGACAGCAATCATTATTCTGTCCTTTGTATACATAGAAAAAGGAAAGGATTTTTGGTCGGCATTTTTTATTGTATTAGGCGTTTTTGTAAAATTATATGGAATTGTAGGACTGGCATTTTTCTTTTTTTCAAAGAATAAAATAAAGTTTATTCTATCGCTTTTATTTTGGTGCATCGTTTTGTTCAGTTTACCAATGTTAATTTCATCACCTGAATATATTATCCAAACCTATCAGGAATGGTTTGCCAGGTTAATAGAGAAAAATAACGAAAATACTGGATTAAGTTCCTACCAAGATATTTCCTTAATGGGAATGGTTAGAAGATTTTTCCAAGATAGCACCATCCCCAATTTACCCTTTTTAATTGGTGGAGTTTTCTTATTTGGATTACAATATTTAAGGATAAAAGAATATAAAGAAGAAACTTTTAGAGTAATGTTATTGGCTTCGGTATTAATTTTTACAGTAATTTTTAGTTCTGGATCTGAATCACCTACCTATATAATTGCCTTTGTTGGTGTTGCAATCTGGTTTGTAATTCAACCAAAACCTATTTCCAATCTCTATATTGGATTATTTATTTTCGCTTTAATTCTTACCAGTTTATCACCTTCTGATTTAATTCCGAAATATTTAAAAGACAATTATATTCGTCCTTATGCATTAAAAGCATTACCTTGTGTCTTAATTTGGTTTGCAATTATATACGAAATGCTTAAAAATAAATTTAAAAACTACCGTTCAATAACTCATTAAAGATGATTTTACAAAAGAAAATATCTATTGTTATTCCTTCATTTAATGAGGAAGGAACTATTATAATTATAGTAAACGCTCTAAATGAAGTACTTCAAAAATTAAATTATAGCTACGAATTAATTTTTGTTGACGATGGAAGTAGCGACAAAACATTGAGTATTTTACAAGAAATTTCAGCTATTGATTCTAATGTTTTCTATATAGAATTATCTCGAAATTTCGGACACCAAAACGCATTAAAGGCAGGGCTAGATCTAGCTTCGGGAGATTGCATAATTACCATGGACGGTGACATGCAACATCCACCAGAAATGATACCTCAGTTAATTGAAAAATGGGAAGAAGGTTATGATATCGTTTATACCCGCAGATTAGAAGACAAGAATCTTCCCGCATTCAAAAAAATAACATCTAAATATTTTTATAAGTTCATTAATTCCATCTCTGAAATTAAGATTGAAGA
>CALPNL020000104.1 GCA_943324925.2 Chitinophaga pinensis
TGAGCTTCCCAAATGGTTAGTGTTTTAGGGCTTGCTAATGCATATCCATAATCAAAACCTAAAACTCCGTATTCTGATAAAAGGGAATTGAAAACGTTGAATTTTCCTTTTTTACCTTCAATATTATTCAATAAAATTACTTCTTCTTCTGAGTTCTCCACTTTAACGACCGCATGACGATGAGAGAAAGTTCCGCGTTCCACATCTTGCCCGGAAATTCTAACATTATACCCTTCTTGCAAAAGCGAACCGTAAGCTAAATGTTCGGCCATAGCCCAATCTAACTTGTTGGTTTCGAAATACATGGTTTTTCTATCGTTGATTAGCTTTTGAATTTTACTAATAAACTTTTTATCTGAAGGTAAATTACAAACGGCATTGGCCACATTAGTAAGTCCTTTTTTATGGTAGGAAGTATCTACTTTTTCAAGCATTTGAACGTTGGTTACTTGTTCGAATCCCAACCATTCGTTTTGCATAAAAGGAGTAATTATAGTAAGATCTTTTTTACGTGATTTTTCTAAATTTACTTCTAATGTATCTTTGTAAGCTGCTTCTAAACTTTTGATGTAAGTGGCGTCAATTACTCCCTCTTCAATCAATTTTGCAGTATAAATATCTCTTGGATTTTTGTGACTTGCTATTGTTTTATACAATAATGGCTGTGTAAATCTTGGTTCATCCCCTTCATTATGCCCGTATTTTCTGTATCCTAATAAATCAATAAATACGTCACTACCAAATTGCATTCTGTAATCCAATGCAAATAACATGGCGTGAACTACGGCTTCGGCATCGTCAGCATTTACGTGTAAAACTGGAGATAAAGTCACTTTTGCAACGTCTGTACAATAGGTTGAGGAACGTGCATCTAAATAATTAGTGGTAAAACCAACTTGATTATTGATGACAATATGAATGGTTCCTCCTGTTTTGTATCCGTCTAATTGGGCCATTTGAATAATTTCATAAACAATTCCTTGTCCCGCAACTGCAGCATCGCCGTGAACAGCGATTGGCAATACTTTTGAGAAATTATCTGGGAAATATTTATCTTGTTTTGCTCTTGTAATTCCTTCAATTACAGCGCCTACCGTTTCTAAATGCGAAGGATTTGGTGCTAAATTGATATTTATTTTTTTTCCTGTTCTTGTTTTTCTATCCGAGGTTAAACCCAAATGGTATTTAACATCCCCATCAAAATATTCTTGATCGTAATCTTTTCCATCAAATTCTGAGAAGATATCTTGTGTCGATTTTCCGAAGATGTTAGCTAAGATGTTCAAACGACCACGGTGCGCCATTCCCATTACAAATTGCTCTACCCCTTTTTCAGCGGCAGCTTCAATTAAAGCATCTAATCCTGGAATTATTGACTCTCCACCTTCTAATGAAAAACGCTTTTGACCAACATATTTGGTATGTAAGAAATTTTCAAAAGAAACCGCTTCGTTTAATTTATTTAAAATCACTTTTTTCTCGTCGGCAGAGAAAGTGGGTGTATTATCATTAACGCCTAATTTTTCTTGAATCCATTGAACTACTTCCGGTTTTCTGATGTACATGTATTCCACACCAATGTGCTGACAATAAATTTTGTCTAAGTGTGCTATAATATCCGTTAAAGTACATGGAGCAATGTAGATTAGTTTGGCTGCATCAAAAACAGTGTTTAAATCCGATTGGTTTAAACCAAAATTTTCTATTTCCAATGTTGGAGAATAGGTTCTTCTGTCTCGAACAGGGTTTGTTTGAGTAAACAAATGCCCTCTTGTTCTGTAGGCTTCAATTAATTTAAGTACTTGAAATTCTTTTTGAAGTTTTGCTGAAATAGCACTGTAATCTTGCCCTTCAGGTGAAGTTGAAAAAGTTTCGTCAGTTGTGATTTCTCCATTTGAGCTGCTGATTCCAAAGTCAAAACCTTGAAAAAAACTTCTCCATGATGGCTCAACGCTATCAGGGTTTTCTAAATATTGATCGTATAATTGTGCGAAAAATTCGGTGTGCGCTGCATTTAAAAAGGAAAACCTATCCATAATTTTTGAATGTCCTGATTTGTAAAATAGTTACGCAAAAGTACAATAAATGAAATATAATATTAAATAATTTAGATACTTTTATATTTTATTAACCAATTTTTTGAAATACATGAGAAAATCTTACTTTTTGATCGCATCAAAAATGAATTTAATATTTTTAATACTATTATTTTCGAGCGTAATATACTCTCAAACCTCAGAAAATCTTATAAAATCAACTCCTTCGATTTGGAGAAATGTTCAATTTGGCGGTGGATTTGGATTAAACATAAGTACCCAATTTACAGAAATTAATTTGGCCCCTGGTGCTATTTATCGTTTTAACCCAAAAGCAGCAGCTGGAATTGGTCTTCAAGGCAGCTTTGTATCTGCTAAAGGCAACTTTTCTTCAGCCATTTATGGCATGAGTTTGCTATCGTTGATAAATCCAATGGAGGAATTCCAAATCTCTATCGAATTAGAGCAATTAAGGGTAAATAGAACTTTAGTTGTGAATGGAGGACCAGATAAAACAGACAATTTTTGGAACACTGGTTTGTTTTTAGGCGGAGGATATGGTTCGGAAAACGTAGTTGTCGGAATACGCTATAATTTGCTTTACAAAGAATCTGATTATGTGTATTCTAGCCCAATGATGCCATTCATTAGGGTTTATTTTTAAAAACTACTCTAATTTGTTAATTTAGAATTACCAATAATTTAATAATAAGATTGTAACTTTGTCTAAAAATAATTTTAAAATGAAAAAAATACTACTTACCCTATTTTTGTTTCAATTCACTGTTTTATTTTCTCAAAATAATTTACTTCAATCGGGGCCAATGGTGGGATATTGCGAAATGAAAGAAGCCATGATTTGGTTGCAAACTACCAAAGACGCTTTGGTTAAAATTGACTATTATGCAATTGATAATCCAAAAGACAAATTTTCATCGGATACTCAAAAATCCGAAAGCAGTAATGGGTTTACAAACCATATTGTATTAAATAAATTACAACCCGGTAAACAATATCACTATGATGTTATTCTAGACGGTAAAAAAGTAGTATTGCCTTATGAAACTTCTTTTTCATCCAAGAAATTATGGCTTTGGCGTGAAGATGCTCCCGATTTTACGGTAGCCTTCGGTAGTTGTAACTATATTAATGAAGAGTCGGTTGATCGCCCAGGAAAAGGATACGGTAGCGGTTATGAAATTTACGAAAGCATACATGCTAAAAAACCTAATATCATGCTTTGGGGCGGTGATAATGTCTATTTAAGAGAAGCGGATTGGGACAGTAAAACAGGGATTTACCACCGCTATACGCACACAAGATCTATCAAAGAATTACAACCTTTATTAGCAAGTACGCAAAATTTTGCCATTTGGGATGATCATGATTTTGGACCAAACGATGGGGATCGCAGTTTTTACTTTAAATATGAAACTCAAAATGCATTTAAAAACTTTTGGGCGAATAAAACCTACGGAACGGATGCTAATCAAAAGGAAGGAATTTATTCTACTTTCAATTGGGGAGACGCTCAATTTTTCTTGCTTGACGACCGCTTTTTTAAATCTCCAAATGACCGCTTAACAGGAGAAAAAACGATAATTGGATCCATTCAATTCGAATGGTTAATTGATGCTTTATCCAGTTCGAAAGCTGCTTTCAAAATTATCGTTATTGGGGGACAAGTATTAAATCCATCAGCAAGATTTGAAAATTATGAAAACTATCCTAAAGAAAAAGAAAAATTACTATCAGAAATAGAAGCCAATAAAATAAAAGGGGTTTTATTTCTTACCGGCGATCGCCATTTTTCTGAATTATCAAAACTAAATCGTGAAAATACCTATCCTCTTTACGATTGGACTGTGTCTCCACTAACTTCTGGAGTAGGAAATTCCTATAAAGATGATGTGAATAAAAACAGAGTGGAAGGAAGTTTGTTTGCTCAAAACAATTTTGGGATTCTCTCTTTTTCAGGTAATAAATCCAATCGTCAACTTAAATTAACTTTGTTTGATGTTCAAGGAAAAGAACTATGGAATAAAGTAATTACCAAAAAAGAATTGGAATAAATGATCGAAGATAAAAACCCGCAAAGAACCAGTATTTCCCAATTAGGTGAGTTTGGACTTATTGAACATTTGACTAAAAACTTCAAAATAAATCATCCTTCTACCCTAAAAGGAATTGGCGATGACGCAGCTGTTTTGGACTTTGCCGATAAAAAAATAGTCGTTTCTACTGATTTGTTAATCGAAGGAGTGCATTTTGATTTGGCTTATATGCCTCTAAAACACTTGGGGTATAAAGCCGTAGTAGCCAATGTTTCCGATATTTGTGCGATGAATGCAAAGGCAACACAAATCACCGTTTCAGTTGCCGTTTCTAACCGATTTCCATTGGAAGCATTGGAAGAATTGTTTGACGGAATTACCGTTGCATCTCAAGAATACAATGTAGACGTTATTGGTGGCGACACCACTTCTTCACAAAAAGGATTGATAATTAGCATTACCGCAATTGGCGAAGCTGATGAAAGTGAATTAGTATATAGAAATGGTGCTAAAGAATCCAATTTGCTAGTAGTATCTGGAGATATTGGCGCTGCTTACATGGGATTACAAGTTTTGGAACGTGAAAAGCAAGTTTTCCAAGTTAATCCAAATTCACAACCGGATTTAGAAGCTTACACTTACCTAATTGAACGTCAATTGCGACCAGAAGCTCGAAAAGATATTCGCACTTTATTACATGCGTTGGAAATAAAACCAACGGCAATGATTGATATTTCAGACGGACTTTCCTCAGAGATTATGCACATTTGCAAACAATCAAAAGTGGGTTGTAATTTATATGAGGATAAATTGCCACTCGATCCACAATTGATTAATGTGTGCGAAGAATTTAATATTGACGCTACAACAGTAGCCATTAATGGCGGTGAAGACTATGAATTGCTGTTCACCATTGCTATAGAAGATTTCGAAAAAATTAAAGGGAACCCAAATTTTACCATTATTGGACACATAACATCCGAAAGTGAAGGCGTTCATTTGGTTACCCGTGCGAATACTAAAATTCCATTAAAGGCTCGTGGTTGGGATGCTATTTCTGAAGAATAAATAAGATATTAATCCTGACCATAACCGGTCGGGATTTTTTTTTGAAATTAATTTAATGTTAAATCTCATTTGCTGTTTTTTTCTTTATAACTATATCGTAATATTGCGATATGGGAATAACAAAAAAAATAGGTTTCTCAGAAGAAACAATTGAGATGTCCGAAATTCTGAAAGCATTTGGGCATCCGGCACGTTTGGAAATCGTAAAATTTTTAATCAATTCTCCCACTTGTATTTGTGGGGACATTGTAGAATTCTTACCCTTATCGCAGTCTACAGTCTCTAAACATTTATCGGAATTAAAAAAAGCAGGAATAATTAAAGGCACTATATCGGGTAATTCTATTTGTTATTGCTTGAATGAAAGTATCCTTCAAAAACTTCAAGGTTTTATTACAATTTTACAAACCAACAACACTTTTTCAGAATGTTGTTAAAAAATCAAACGTCATGAACTGGAACGAATTTAAAACACAATTGGCTGAAAATCCCGGACTTCATTTGCAATTCGAATTTGCTAAAAATCAAAATGTAAATCCTTCTTTTCACATCACTGAAATCAAACAAGCCAATATTACCGCCGTAGATTGTGGTGGAAAAATGAATGCTTGGACAGAAGTAATTCTCCAACTTTGGGAGCCAAATACTACTGAAATTGGGCGCTCAATGCAAGTTTCAAAAGCAATGTCAATTATTGATTTAGTTGAAAAAACACTTCCCATAAATCCCAATAGTATTGTAAAAATCGAATTTGGAAACGATCTTTTTGAAACACGCCAAATGCTTCCTCAAGATTTCGAATTTATAAACGACGAAATAATAGTAAAATTAGTTTCTGACAAAACACAATGCAAAGCAATCGGAAGAGGCGAATCGTGTGGAACTCCAAAACCAAAAATAAAAATAACCGACATTCAAAACAATTCTTGTTCGCCAGAATCGGGATGTTGTTAAAATTTAATATATATGAAAGCTGTAATTATAAAATATAAAAAACCTATAATTATCACCATTGGTCTCACCGCATTAAATCTGTATTTTGGGTTTGATGCCAGGTTTACAATTATTAATTTATTATGGTTATTGGTATGAAAAAAATCTTAGTTCTTTGCACAGGAAATTCTTGTAGAAGTCAGATGGCGCATGGTTATTTGCAATATTTTGGTCAGGATAAAGTACAAATATTCAGTGCTGGCGTTGAAATACACGGGCTCAATCCGTTTGCTGTTGGAATCATGTCGGAAGACGGAATAGACATTTCAAAAAACACCTCCAATCACGGTGATGAATATTCCAACATCACTTTCGATTATGTAATTACTGTTTGTGATAATGCCAAAGAATCTTGTCCATTTTTTCCAACGCAAACAAAAACCATTCACCATAGCTTTGAAGATCCGTCAAAAGCATCAGGCACTGCAAAAGAACTAATTGCTGAATTCCGAAAAGTACGGGATCAAATAAAAGAATACTCTAAATCCTTTATTGAAAATTTATAATTAATAAAAAAGGCGCTATTTATAACGCCTTTTTTATTAACGATTAAACAAATAACCGATTAACCTATTTTCTACATTTTCATTAACCAATTTTTCATAGAAACTTCATTTTCTATAATTCCTTTTAAATCGGCAATTTTCACACGGTCTTGTTTCATGGTATCTCTATGACGAATGGTTACCGTTTGGTCTTCCACTGTTTGATGGTCAACCGTAATGCAGAATGGAGTTCCCAATGCGTCTTGTCTTCTATAACGTCTTCCAACGGCGTCTTTTTCATCATAAGAAACGTTGAAATCCCATTTCAAATCGTCAATAATTTGATGGGCAATTTCTGGCAAACCATCTTTTTTAACCAATGGGAAAATAGCTGCTTTTGTTGGCGCAAGTACCGACGGCAATTGTAAAACTGTTCTTACAGATCCATCTTCTAAAGTTTCTTCTTTCAAAGAACTAGAGAAAATTGCTAAGAACATTCTGTCTAATCCTACCGAAGTTTCTACCACATAA
>CALPNL020000105.1 GCA_943324925.2 Chitinophaga pinensis
AACGGCTGCAATTACTTATGCAGGAACTCCATTTTGTACCAGTTTGACTTCAGGACAAACAGTTACTTTAACGGGAACAGATGCCTATACTGGAGGAAGCTACAGTTCAACGACTGGTATAACAATTAATTCAACGACAGGTGCGATTACTCCAAGTACCAGCACCCCAGGAAATTATGTGGTGACTTATACCGCACCAGCAAGTGCAGGTTGTATTGCCGTGTCCACTACAACCAATGTGGTAATCACCGCATTACCAACCGCTACAATCACATATGCAGGAACCCCTTTCTGTACTACCTTAACAACAGGTCAATCGGTAACTTTAACCGGTACTGGAGGATATACAGGTGGAACTTATAGTGGAACTGCGGGATTGACAATAAATGCTACCACAGGAGCAATAACTCCAAGTACGAGCACACCAGGAAACCATACAATAACATATACTATAGCTGCCGCTGCAGGGTGTGCCCAGGTTATAGCAACTACTACTATTGTATTAACAAATGCATTAACTGTTAATATTTTATATGCTGGCACTCCATTTTGTAACAGTTTAACCGTAGGTCAACCAGTTACTTTAACTGGAACATCAACCTTTACAGGTGGAACTTTCAGCTCTTCAACCGGTCTAATCGTTAATGCAACAACTGGTGAGATTACTCCAAGTACCAGTACAGTAGGGAATTACGTGGTTACCTATACTGCTCCAGCAAATTCCGGCTGTTCTTCGGTGCCCGCTACTACTAATGTTGTCATTACAGCTTTACCAACCGCTACGATTAATTATGCAGGAACGCCTTTCTGCTCTAACTCAACTACTACTCAAGCAGTGACTTTAAGTGGAACTGGAGGATACACGGGTGGAACTTATAGTGGAACTGCGGGATTAACTATTAATGCTACTACTGGAGCAATCACTCCAAGCACTAGTACCCCAGGAAACCATACAATAACGTATACTATAGCTGCCGCTGCAGGATGTGCTCCAGTTACAACTACTACTAGTATTGTTATTACCGCTCTTCCAACGGCCGCAATCACTTATGCAGGAACCCCATTTTGTACCAGTTTAACTTCAGGACAAGCAGTTACATTAACAGGAACAGATGCCTATACAGGAGGAAGCTACAGTTCAACGACTGGACTTACCGTAAATGCAACGACTGGTGCGATTATTCCAAGTACCAGCACCCCAGGAAATTATGTGTTGACTTATACCGCACCCGCTAGTGCAGGTTGTGCTTCGGTACCAGTTACTACCAATGTTGTAATTACTGCTTTACCTACCGCTACAATTACATATGCAGGAACCCCTTTCTGTACTACCTTAACAACAGGTCAATCGGTAACTTTAACCGGTACTGGAGGATACACAGGTGGGACTTATAGTGGAACTGCAGGATTAACTATAGATGCTACTACTGGAGCAATAACACCAAGTACAAGCACCCCAGGTAACCATACAATAACGTATACTATAGCTGCCGCTGCAGGATGTAATCCAGTTACAACTACAACTAATATTATTGTCAACCCAATACCTGTAGCTACTGCTACACCATCTGCGGTTACCATTTGCTCATTAGACACTACTAATATTGTCTTAACTAGTAATGCTATTGGAACTACTTATGCTTGGACTTCAGTAACAACAAATGTTACGGGAACTTCATCCTCTAATGGAAATAATATTTCAGATACTTTAACAATCGGGGGGAATACACCTGGAACTGTGGTTTATACTATTACTCCCTCAGGAAGTGGATGTACTGGTCTACCAATAACGGCAACGGTGACGGTTAATCCATTACCAATTGCAACTATTTCGGGTACTTCGTCTATTTGTTATAATACTTCTAGTTTGATTAATTTTACAGGAACTCCAAACGCTACAGTTACCTACACAGTTAATGGAGGAGCTAATCAAACTACGGTTCTAGATAATTTAGGTATAGGTTCGGTTTCAACAGGAAATTTAACTACCACGTCTACTTATCAATTGGTTAGCGTGCTTGCAGCTGGTTTCCCAGCATGTACTCAAGTACAATCAGGATCAGTTGTAATTACTGTAATTCCTGTTCCTTTAGTAAATACGGTGGTTTCATCACCTACAATTTGTTCTGGTCAGCCAACGGGAATTGCACTTTCAAGTAATGTTATATCGGCTACTTATAATTGGACGGTTACTCAATCAGGTGTTTCAGGTGCAAGCTCAGGAAGTGGTTCCATTATTTCTCAAGTACTTACAGCAACTGGCGGAGTTCCAGGTACTGCTACTTATTCTATAATGGCAAATGAAGGGACGTGTCAAGGACCTGTAACGCCAATAACTATTACAGTTAATCCAATACCGGTGGTAACACCTTCAACTGTATTACAGTCAATTTGTTCAGGAAATGTTTCTCCAATTCAATTAACCAGCAATGTGGCTGGAACGGTATTCAATTGGAATGTGGTACAAACAAATGTTACTGGTGCGAGTAATGGAAGTGGAAATACAATAGCTCAAGTTTTAACTACCACAAGTAACAATGTGGGAGAAGCGGTTTATTCTGTTATACCTACTGTTGGGGGCTGCCCAGGAATTCCAATATTAGTTACAGTAAAAGTGAATCCAATTCCAGTAGCTACAGCAAATGCAGCAGTAACTACGATTTGTTCGTCTTCAACTACCAATATTGCCTTAACAAGCTCCGTTGCAGGTACCACTTTTTCATGGACAGTTATCCAAACGGGTATTTTTGGTGCTACATCGGGTACTGGAAATTCTATAGCTCAAACATTGACTACGGTTAGTAATACACCAGGATCTGTTCGTTATACAATTACTCCATCAATTAATGGATGTTTGGGTGCACCAATAACAGTAACAATTACGGTAAATCCAACACCTGAAGTATTTGGATCATCTACATCAACAATTTGTAGTGGTGAAACACCAAATATCTCTTTATTTCCAAGTATTGCAGCGACCACATTTGCATGGACAGTTAATCCAATCAATGTTACTGGAGCACAAGCTGGTACTGGAATTGTAATTAATGATATATTAACTGCCTCACCTAATTTGGGTACTGCAGTTTATACGGTTACCCCAACAGCTAATGGTTGTTCAGGGACCCCTTTAAATATTACTGTTACTGTTAATCCAGCACCAGTTCCTCAAATAAACGATGGAGTAATTTGTGTAAATCAAGCCACGGGTGTATCGTATAAAAATTATATTATAAATACTAATTTAAGTAATGTTACCTATGATTTTGCTTGGTATTTTAATGGTGTGCTAATTAATGGGGCCGTGAATGACACCTACGAAGCAACTCAAGCAGGAATCTATTCTGTTGTAGCAACTAATACTGCTACTGGATGTAAATCAGTATTAACGCAAGCTGTCGTTTTAGCTTCGTTCCCGGGAACTTCTGTAAGTACAACAGAAACGCTTGCATTTAGTGATAATGCAATAATTACTGTAGATGTTACAGGAGGAAATGCGTCATTTTTATATTCGTTAGACAACGGTCCAACTCAATCTTCAAATGTCTTTATGGATGTTTCACCAGGGCCGCATGTTGTTACTGTTACAGATGCAAATGGTTGTACTTATTTAACTCAGCTAGTAACAATAATTGGGTATCCAACTTATTTTACACCTAATGGTGATGGATATCACGAAACCTGGAATATTGTAGGTTTAGGAGATACTGCAAAAGTATTTATCTTTGATAGATATGGTAAATTAATAAAACAAATAAGTCCAACAGGCGAGGGCTGGGACGGAACTTTAAATGGAGAACCATTGATGTCCACGGATTATTGGTTTACAGTGGACTATAAAGAACCACAAACAGGAGAAAGTAAAGTGTTCCGATCTCACTTTTCATTGAAAAGATAAAATTATTTATACAAATATAAGAGTCCTAGCCATTAGGGCTCTTTTTTGTTTATTATATTTAAAGTAAGTATCATTAAATTAATTAATTAAGTACCTTTGAGTGCTTAAATTTTTCATAATGCTACAAAAGTCCCTCTTTGTTATACTATTACTATGTAGTTTTTTTTCAAATGCGCAACTAGTAATTAACGAAATAGATCCTGATACCAATTCAACGGATGTAAAAGAATTCATTGAATTAAAATCTAGTGTCCCTAATTTTTCATTAGATGGTTATGTTGTTGTTTTTTTTAATGCCGGTAGTTCAAGTCCCTATACGGGAACTTCAAGTTATTATGCCATAGATTTGGATGGATTGATTACTGATGGAAATGGAGTTATTCTACTTGGGAATGCGCAAGTAACCCCTTCAGTTTCGTTTATTTTTCCTCAAAATACAATTCAGAATGGTCCAGATGCTGTGGCTATTTATTTAGGAAATGCCTCTGATTTTCCAATTAATACTCCTGCAATCGCTACCAATCTAATCGATGCTTTAGCTTATAGTAATAGCGGAACCACTTCTGCTTCAGCATTAATGACAATTTTGGGAGAAACGGTATCCTACAATGAGAACCTAAATGGATTGGCTACTTCCCAATCTATTCAGCGTAAAGCTGATGGAACATACGAAGTCAAAACACCTACCCCGAGAGCAAACAATGATGGTTCAGGAATTGTTTTTAATGGAATTGCAATTTCTTATTCTTCAATTTCAATTTCTGAAGGGCAGAGTTTTTCAATTACATTTACAACTGATAATCCAGTTACAAGTGCTTTAAATTTATCTCTCACTTTAAATAACGGTAGTTTTAATTCAAATGATTTTTCCGGAAATCTAAACGTTACTATTCCAATGGGCGCCAATTCCATTTCTTCAACGATTCAAATTTTAAATGATGGAAGTAATGAAGGTGATGAAAACATGAAAATTTCATTAGCAGCTGTCCCAAGTGATTACGTAATTTTAAATAATAATATCTCCATTAGAGTTAACGATATTAATTTTGTTGTTCAGCCATGGGGAACTCCAATTCGGCCAACCTATGGTCTATGTCCTAGTGCTATTCCAGCGGGTTATTATAGTACTTTAGAGGGTAAGTCGGGTCAGAATTTGCGCTTAGCAATTCGAGATATTATTGCAAATCCAAATAGTGTTCGTGTTCAAAATTATGGAGATGCTTATACTATACTTAAAGATGCCGATCAAAATCCTGAGAATAGCGGGCAAGTTTGGATGATTTATGACGAGCAACCCATTTCAAAAATTGATTACCAAACGGATAATAGCATTATTGGTAAGTGGAATCGGGAACACATTTATTGTCAATCAAGGCTGGGAATTCCCTCAACTTTTATTCCAAATGGAATCCCAGACGGAATTAACACTTGGCGTTTAACAACAGGAAGCAGTGACATTGAGGCGAGTCATGATGATGCACATCATCTTCGTGCTGTTGGAGGTCAAGAAAATAGCACAAGAAATAATAGAAATTACGGAGTTGACTACAACGGTCCCACAGGTACTATAGGAAGTTGGCGCGGAGATGTTGCCCGAGCAATTTTCTATATGACAATTAGATACAACACTTTAAACGTCGTTAATGGGGACCCAGCGAGTTCACCAACAGGTCAAATAGGTGATTTGGCCACTTTATTATCATGGAATTCTTTAGATCCTGCGGATGATTTTGAAATGAATAGAAACAATGTGATTTATAACTGGCAAATGAATCGAAATCCTTTTGTAGATTACCCTGCATTAGTAAATTATGTATTTGGAAATTTAACTAATTCAACTTGGAATGCTGCACTTTCAACAACCGATTTCAATCAAAAGACGCCAACTATTTATCCTAATCCAGCTAAAAACCAATTTGCTATTTCTGGCTTAGACCAAATCAGTAAATTGGATATCTTCACACTTTCGGGTGTAAAAGTGGCTAGTTATATCGTTTCAAATGAATCGCAAGTCGCTTTTAATTTGCCTTCAGGAATTTATTTGGTTAAAATTACTAATGACCTACTTTCAACTACAAAAAAACTAATAGTTAATTAATTTCTTTTCAATTGACTATATTTGAAAATGGAGGAAAAATTTCAATTACCAGCAGGATTTTTTAAAAATACTTTTTGTGTTTTTGAGGAGATTCTACCTCCAAATTTTGGCAATAAAAAATTTGATTATGTGAGTAAGTCGGGGAGTAGTTACTATTTTTCTAAACAAGGGATGTACCGACTTTCTAACCATTGGGGCCGTTTGGCAAATAGCAAATGGCGATTGGTCTCGTCTGAAGTTACTACCGATTCAAAATACAAATGGGGCTTTGCTCCTTGGGAGTCCTTTTACCCTGACAATTCAATTGATCAATTGTATTTTATCCAACCCGATTTTTTTACTAATACAGTAAATTACCAGCATAAAAATGCTCCTGATTTTGATAATAAAGCCGTCCTTAGAACCAGTTTAGAAACTGCAAAAAAGATCAAGCAAATACGCAACTTAATGAACTTAACATCTTGGGCAAAGTATTTTGATTACGAAGATATCAATGAGTTAAGAAAGAAAATTATTCTAGAATTGGTTTACACCGATAAATCTTTGGAAGAAATAAAACGGGAGTTTCAATAAAAAAATAAATAGAGTGAGTAGAAATACCGAAAAGAACATCAAAAAGCATAACGATAAGTTACACAAAGCGCAGGCTAAGGCTAAAAGTGCCTCCGTTGCTAGAAAAGAAATGCTGAAAAAAATAGTTCGAAAGTTTAATACCGATTCCGAAAGTAATTTGTAAATACCGTTACTTTCCAATACAGAATATGAAGTAGCATTGATTATCAGTTAGTTATGAGTTTATGGTAGCAAATAGGTAACAAATTTTGCTCAAAATGAATCAAAAAGAGTAAAAAAGAGCATGCATGTACACTACCTATAAATTTATTTAATTGTTTTGCTTCTATCACAATTCTGTAGACTAATATACTAAATAGCTATAAATACTTTTTGAAAGTAGTACTGAACTTTTCAACTGTAACTACGCACCAATTAAAATATTCCTCCCAATGTTTCCTATCCTTTGGATTTCCTTTGAGCATCAATATCACTCTGGAAG
>CALPNL020000106.1 GCA_943324925.2 Chitinophaga pinensis
ACACATCTTCTAAAATCGCCATTAGCGTTACACGATCAATAAGTTTATCGTCTTTAAACTCTGAAAACGAATCGATTAAAGCTAAATTTTCCATGCTCTATCTATTAAAAAATTATTATAACTATTGCTTTTTTTATTTCTGAATAAGGAATTTCTTGTCTTTTTTGAACAGTTTCTTTCCCTTTTCCAATTTTTTTAGGCTCTCTTGCCTCCCATTCTAATACTATAAAATCATCATTAGCTTCCGTTAATTTTGCTTCTATTGTGTTCGTTTGGGTTTCCACTTGAAGTGTTCTTCCAATGTTCTTTTTATATTGTCGACTATTTTTTAATGGCGACGAAACACCCGCTGAAGCAACTTCTAACGAAAAATCACATTCTTCTCTATCTAAATTATTTTCTATAGAACGGCTGATATCAATGCAATCCTGAAGGGCTACACCTGAATCACCATCCAAAGTAACTGTTATTTTAAAACTATCACTTATGGAAACATCAATTAAAAAAAGTGATGGCTTTTCTAACAATGCTTCTTCCAATGAACGACTTACTTTATCTTTAAATGTCATAGCTTTTATAAAAAGAGGCACGCAATGCGTGCCTCATTATCTAATCTTTCATATAAATAACGATGCAAATATACTATTTTTTTTATAAACCAAAAATCATTCTGCAATCTTATTGTCAAATCAGTTAATTATAAAGGTTTTACCATAAAAAAACTCCCCAATTTCTTGAGGAGTTTTTTGTTGGTCTACTAGGACTCGAACCTAGAAAGACTGCACCAAAAACAGTTGTGTTACCATTACACCATAGACCAATTCCATTGCTTTAAAGCGAGTGCAAAATTAAACGAAATTTTAAGTTTCACAAATTTTTTACCTAAAAATAATTAAAAATAAATATTTAGCATTTCTTTAAGCAAAAAAACATTTTCTTTGTACATCAAAAAAAGTAAAATTCATACCATATATATGACAAACTTCAATTTTAATAAATGGAATACCATTTTAGGTTGGATTACATTTGCAATAGCATTAACCACTTATACATTAACCGTAGAGCCTACCATGAGTTTTTGGGACTGCGGAGAATACATTGCTACAGCTGCTAAATTAGAAGTAGGTCACCCTCCTGGAGCTCCTTTATTTCAGATGATTGGAGCCTTTTTTGCTCTATTTGCAATTGATGCAGAACACATCGCCTTAATGGTAAATATGATGTCGGTATTTTCAAGTGCTTTTACCATTTTATTTCTTTTCTGGTCGTCGACATTATTAATAAGAAAAATAGTTAATTCCGTTGCTAATTCAAATGATTTTGAAGGTTCAAACGAGCCGATCTCAAAAAATAACGCGATTGTAATTCTTGGGAGTTCATTTATTGGTTCCTTAGCTTTCACCTTTTCTGATAGTTTTTGGTACAACGCTGTTGAAGCTGAAGTTTATGCTATGGCAACTTTATTCATTGCTTTGCTATTTTGGCTTGGCTTGCGATGGGAACAAGACATGAATACTCCTCGCGGAAACAGATGGTTGCTATTGATTTCATTGATTGTCGGACTTTCATTTGGGGTTCACTTTATGGCATTATTGACTATTCCAGCTATTGGATTCTTGTATTTTTTCAAAAATTATAAAACCGTAACTTTTAAAAATTTCATCATTGCCAATGTAGTGGTGGTGGCCGTTTTACTATTTATTTTCAAATTGTTATTGCCTTGGACCATGGCGTTTTTTGGTAAAGCAGAAATATTTATGGTCAATAGCCTTGGATTGCCATTTGACTCTGGTACTATTTTCGTTGTTTTATTACTAATTGCATTGTTTTATTATGGCTTAAAATACACGAAATCAAAAGGATATGTTCAAATAAATACCTTGGTCCTATGTATATTATTCCTCTTTATAGGCTTTTCTACATGGATGATGTTGCCTATTCGTGCTAATGCAAATACTGTAATCAACGAGAATAAACCCTCCGATGCAGCAGAAGTTTTAGCCTATTATAACAGAGAACAATATGGCGTGAACCCATTGTTTTATGGACCACAATATTCCGACACGTTTGCAGGTTTAGATAAAGAAACTCCCTATTTAGATAAAGCACCCAACTACGAAAGAGACTATAAAACTGGAAAGTATATAATTACCAACAATTATAAAAATGCAGAACAAAACAGTGATGACAATCAGAAAGCCTTTTTACCTCGTTTGTGGAGCACGGAACACGTAGAGAATTACATGGATTTTACGCATCCTTTAGAATTCCGAATGGATCCAAATTACGCTTATGAAGAAGAATTAGGACAGTATGGAATTGATATCAACCAACTATCTGAAGAAGATGTTGCAAAAGCAAGTGCGCAATTAAGAAATGAAGTTGAAAAAACTGTTGATGAATTTAGAGCTGCCTACGCTGCCAAAAAAGTGGACAACGGAGATTATGTTACTTTTTTAAAGACATATGGTGATTATTTAATAATTGAAAAACCTTCTACACTTGATAATTTCGGGTTTATGTTTGAATACCAATTTGGATATATGTATTGGAGGTATTTAATGTGGAATTTTACAGGTCGTCAAAATGATAATCAAGGAAATTATGATTTGGTAGACGGGAATTGGTTAAGTGGTATTGATTTAATTGATGAATTCCATCTTGGGCCTCAATACGATTTGCCTTCGGATACCTTAAATAATAAAGGTAGAAATGTATATTATTTTATTCCATTTTTACTAGGCTTAATTGGATTGTTATATCACGCTTACAAAAACCAAAAAAGCTTTTATGTGCTTTTAGTATTGTTTCTATTCACAGGATTAGCACTAAAAGTCTACTTAAATGAAAGACCTTTTGAACCTCGTGAAAGAGATTACGCTTTAGTAGGATCCTTTTATGTTTTTGCAATTTGGATTGGAATTGGGGTTTATGCCATTTACGATATTCTTAGAAATTACCTTCAGCCAAAATTTGCTGGACCTGTTGTATTAGCAACTACAATGTTAGGTGCCCCTTTACTAATGGCTTCTCAAAACTGGGATGATCATGATCGATCTGGGAAATTTACCGCTATTGCATTAGCAAAAAACTATTTGAAGTCCTGTGATAAAAATGCCATTTTATATACCATTGGAGATAACGACACTTTCCCACTTTGGTACGCACAAGAAATTGAAAACATTAGAACTGACGTAAAAATAGTTAATACTAGTTTGTTTATGACCGATTGGTATATCGATCAAATGAAGTGCAAAACCTACCAATCAGATGGTTTGCCAATATCATTTACCCACGATCAATACGTTGGTGATAAATTAGATTATGTAGTATACAATCAATTAACAGATACCCGTTGGGATATTAAGAGTTTTATGGAATTTGCAAAAAGTGAAGACCCTAAAACAATTGTAGACATGCCAAATGGTCAAAAAGTGCATTTTTATCCTACTAACAAAATCCGATTGTTAATTGATAAAAACAATATCATCAAAAATAAAGTGGTGAATCCAAAATTCTATGATTCTATTGTTCCTTACATAGACATTGATATTAAAGGAAGGGCGATTTATAAAAACCGATTAATGATGTTGGATATTCTAGCTAATAATAATTGGAAAAGACCAATTTACTTTTCACCAGGTAGTTTTGGGGATGACGATTACTTGTGGATGAAAGATTACCTTCAATTAGATGGAATGCTTTATAAACTAGTTCCTATTAAAACTCCAGTTTCAAAGGATGCAAGCCAACATGATATGGGTTGTATTGATACGGATGTGATGTATAACTTAGTGAAAAACTGGGATTGGGGCAATGGAGACAGTCCAAATATTTATCATGACAATGAAACTCGAAGAAATAGTATTTCCTATAGAACTAATATGTCCCGATTAATGGAGCAATTAATCAATGAAAGAAAATTTGTGAAAGCTGAAGAAATCATTGACTTAGGAATGAAAAAAATGCCAATTAGATATTACGATTATTATACAATGGTAGAGCCATTTGCTAGTGGATATTATGCTATTGGCAAAAAGGAAAAAGCCAGAAAATTATTGACTGAATTATCGACTAAATACCAAGAACAATTAAAGTATTTTAGCAACTACAAGCCTTCTGAACTAGGTACTGTAGCAATGGAAGTGGTAACCAATATTGAAAGATACAGAAGTTTATTAGAAGTAATGAAAGACAGTAAAGATTTGGAATTCTATAATGAGAATAGGAAAGTCTTTAATATGTACAATCACCTATTCAAACTATTTGATAGAGAAGATGAGTAAAAAAAGTAAATAAAAAGTATGATTTTGATGAAAAATACGTGATTATTTTTCATTTTAGGTATAACAAAAGTACCGAAAATGCTTTTTTTTGATCTTAAATTTGGTCTTGAACTAAACTAATTATTGTATTTGCATCCAACTCACCAGATTGTCTCCAAACCATCTGACCTTGTTTGTAAATCATTAAAGTTGGAAGTCCTTTAATTCGTAAAGCATCGGCTAATTCTTGATTTTTATCAACGTCAATTTTTATCACTTTTGCTTTGTCACCAAGGGCTGCAGCTACATCTCTGATAACAGGATGCATGGAAACTGATGGTTCGTTCCATTCTGTGTAAAAATCAATTAGCACTGGTAATTGAGTATTTATTAGTTCTCCAAATTTTGACATAAAACCAAAAATTTAATATAATTTAGACTTCTAAATAGAGATTATACGGTACAAATATAAGGATTTTGACAAATTACACTGTATATTTTCCTTTTTTTAGTTCTATAACCGTAATTTCTGGCATAATTCCTACGCGTCCAGGATAGGCGTGAAAACCAAATCCTCTATTCACATAAACGTATCTGCCTTTATTTTCGTATAATCCAGCCCACTGTTTGTACACATATTGCGCCAAACTCCATTTGAAATAACCTGGAATTTCGATTCCAAATTGCATTCCGTGTGTATGTCCCGATAACGTTAAATGGAAATTTTTCTCGTGATTCTTAACTTCATATTCCCAATGTGAAGGGTCATGACTCATTAGTATTTTAAAATCTTCTTTAGTTAAATTGGCGGAAGCCTTATTGATATCACCCGCTTTTTTGAAATTATTACCCCAATTTTCAACTCCTACTAATGCAATTTTATCATCCCCATTTTCGATAAGTACATTTTCATTCAACAGCAATTTAAAATCAATTTGACCATATAATCCTTTAATTGCTTCAAAGTTTTCTTCCTTAGCTTCTTGAGAAGACCAAGTTACATATTCCCCATAATCATGATTCCCAAGAACCGAAAATTTGCCGTATTTATGTTTTTTTATTCTTTTGAAAGTATCAATCCAAGGATCCATTTCTTTAGCGTGCGTATTTACAATATCACCTGTAAACAAAATCATATCTGAATTTTGCTCATTTACTAAATCAATCGCGTAATTTATTTTATCAGGATCATCGAAACTACCACTGTGAATATCTGAAATTTGGGTAATGGTAAATCCATCAAAAGCATCTGGTAAATCAGGGAAAAATACTTTTTGCTTGATTACCTTATAATTGTACTTGCCAAATGTCATTCCGTAAATTAAGGAGGCAAATGGAATTGCAGCCAATCCTAAAGCGATTTGACTTACAAATTTTCTTCTTTCTGGAAAAAAAGTGGCGTCTTTATTATAATTTGAAAAATAATTTGAAGTTCCTAAAAATAATCGGTAAATATCTTCGAAAAGTAGTACTAAAGACATTAAAAATTTTGGAATCAAAACTAATAATAACAATCCTAAAGTGATCATAGTCATCTTGGTTTGACCCACGCTTCTATCAAAATTTGTAAATTGATATCCTATAAATACGATTGCTGAAAATGATAAAAGTACATAAACTATTAAAACCCATCTTGTTTTTGTGATGGTTTTCACTGCCTGAAAAGCATAAAGTTCAATAATAAAAGTAATAAGACAAAGGGTGAGGATGCGGAAAGCCATTAAAAAAAATTTTATACAAAATAACGAATAAATAAAACAAATGTAACTTCAATTAAATAAAAATTAACTTGAAGTGTATTCTTTAAATTTCGATTGATTATTTTTACAAATTAAAATTCATTTTACACTATATGTCAACTCAAAAACGATTGTTCCTATTAGATGCTTATGCTTTAATTTTCCGAGGATATTACGCCTTCATAAAAAACCCTAGAATCAATTCAAAAGGACTTGATACTTCCGCAATTATGGGTTTTATGAATTCATTAATGGATGTGATCAAAAGGGAAAAACCAGACCATTTAGCGGTAGCATTTGATAAAGGAGGAAGCGATTTGCGAAATGGTATTTTCCCGGAATACAAAGCCAATCGTGACGCAACTCCCGATGCCATAAAAATTGCTGTTCCATATATACAAGAATTGTTGAAGGCGATGCACATACCTATAATTGAAGTAAAAGGGTATGAAGCCGACGATTTAATTGGTACCATTGCAAAACAAGCCGAAAAACAAAACTATAAGGTATTTATGGTGACCCCCGATAAAGATTTTGCGCAACTGGTTTCAGAAAATATTTTTATGTACAAGCCAGCAAGGATGGGTAACGGAATTGAAATATGGGGAATTCCTGAAGTACTTGAAAAATTTGAAATTGAAAGACCAGAACAAGTAATTGATTTCTTAGGAATGATGGGAGACGCAGCCGATAATATTCCTGGTCTTCCAGGCGTTGGCGAAGTTACGGCAAAGAAATTTTTGAAAGAATTTGGCACCATGGAAAATTTATTGGACAATACCGATAAGCTTTCAGGAAAAATGAAAGACAATATTGAAGC
>CALPNL020000107.1 GCA_943324925.2 Chitinophaga pinensis
AGTTTTTATTTTATTTGTATTTCTCTTTGAATTTGTTGGCTTACGCAACTAATTTTATTGATTTTATCTATTATAAATTTACTTTCGCAAGGACCACTATTGTAGTTTTAAATGTCTTAGAACACGAAACGAACAAAGCGGTTTTGTTTTCAAGTTTCCTGTTACAATATTGGCATGTCTTTATATTGTTTTTATTGTTCTCCGCAGTATGGATTTATTTATACAAAAAAGTCACTGTAAAACAATTTATACCATCAAAGAAAATACCTTACATCGGTTTTTCCATTTTAGGCTTTTTGTTTGTGGTACTTTTAACAATTGGTGGAATTCGAGGTGGCGATTTTAAAAAGTCAACACGACCAATTAATCTCCTTGATGCAAGCCGACACGTGAAAAACATTGTTCACTCCGATATTGTACTAAACACTCCATTTGCTATTATTAGAACGCTTTTTAGCAACAGCTTTAAAAAACCAGATTATAAAGAGGTCAATCCACAAGTAATTAATACATTGGTTCAGCCAGTAAAATTATATCGTAATAATCCAGCAACAAAACCTAATGTGGTGGTGTTTATTTTGGAAAGTTATGGTCGTGAATATATTGGAGCACTTAATAAAAATGTCAAAATACCTAACTATAAAAGTCATGCTCCATTTCTAGATTCCTTATCGCAGCACAGTATGATTTTTACGAATGCTTACGCAAATGGGCGTCAGTCAATTCATGGAATGTCTTCTGTATTAGCAGGAATACCCTCATTTAAAGATGCCTTTACTTCGTCACCTTATCCAAAACAAAAAATAGAATCCTTAGTTTCCACCTTGAAAAGTGAAGGTTATAACACGTCGTTTTTCCACGGCGCTGCCAACGGTTCTATGGGCTTTTTGGGCTTTGCAAATATCTTAGGAGTCGATAATTACTATGGAAGAACTGAATACAATGACGATTCACAATTTGATGGTTTTTGGGGTATTTGGGACGAGCCATTCCTTCAATTTATGAAGAAAACTTTGGACAAAAAGAAGTCGCCATTTTTCGCATCAGTATTTACTGTTTCCTCACATGAACCTTATGTAGTTCCAAAAAAATACAAGAGTAAATTCCGTGGAGGTGGCGTTCCTATTCATAAGTGTGCAGAATATACCGACTATTCTTTGAAACAATTTTTTAACGAAGCGAAGAAAGAAGCTTGGTTCAACAACACTATATTTGTTTTTGTAGCCGATCACTGCAACCAAATCTATTACGATGAATTCCAAAAACCAATTAATAGATATGCAGTACCTATTATTATTTATAAACCGAATAGTGATTTGGTGGGCGTAAATAATGATTTGGCACAACAAATAGATATTTATCCAACAATCTTAGATATGATTGGTTACAAAAAACCTTTTAGAAGTTGGGGTAGAAGTCTATTGGATACCAAAACCAGTACCCCATTTGTAATCAATTCAACGGGCACTATTTATCAATTTTCTAGAGGAAACTACATTTGTACTTTTGACGGAACCAATGCAATCGGTTTTTATGATAAAGACGATAAGGCGCTGAAAACAAATTTAATAGCCCATAGAAATGCCGAAATGAATATCTTGGAACTCAACTGCAAGGCCTTTATTCAAGATTATATGAACCGTGTGGTAGATCAAAAATTAGCCAATTAAGAAATTATTGAATTGTTAATAAAATGTCCTACTTTGTTAGGATTTTTTATTTTTAGACTCTTGCCGACCGAGTTATCTGATTATCTTTGCATAAGTTTAACTTTAACTCATACAATGAAACCCAACACACAACAATTAAACGATTTAACAATCCAAGTTAGAAGAGACATTCTTCGAATGGTACATGCAGTAAATTCAGGTCATCCCGGGGGTTCTTTAGGTTGCGCAGAATTTATTGTTGCCTTGTATCAAAGCATCATGAACAAAAAAGATACTTTCGATATGGACGGAATTGGCGAAGATCTTTTCTTCCTTTCCAATGGCCATATTTCACCAGTTTTTTACAGCGTTTTAGCAAGAAGCGGTTATTTTCCCGTTGCTGAATTAGCGACCTTCAGAAAAATTAATTCTAGACTTCAAGGACATCCAACCACTCACGATAATTTACCAGGAGTAAGAATGGCTTCAGGGTCTTTAGGTCAAGGTTTGTCAGTAGGAATTGGTGCCGCATTGGCTAAAAAATTGAATGGTGATAAAAACCTAGTTTATACTCTTCACGGTGACGGAGAATTGCAAGAAGGTCAAAATTGGGAAGCAATTATGTATGCCTCTGCCTATAAAGTAGATAATTTAATTGCAACTATTGACTTGAATGGTAAACAAATTGACGGTTCTACCGATGAGGTTTTACCGATGGGAAGTATTCGTGCAAAATTTGAATCTTTCGATTGGGATGTATTAGAAATTAAAGAAGGAAATAATATAGAAGCTATTATTTCAGGAATGCAAGAAGCCAAATCAAGAACTGGAAATGGTAAACCAGTTTGTGTTTTATTACATACTGAAATGGGTAACGGCGTTGATTATATGATGTTTAGTCACGCATGGCATGGAAAAGCTCCAAATGACGCGCAATTAGAAACGGCATTAGCTCAAAACCCTGAAACGCTAGGTGACTACTAAACTAGATTATAGATTTTAGATTCTATTATGAATCTTTCAATTTTAAAAACAATGAAAAAATATACAAATACAGGAAGTAAAGATACCCGTTCTGGTTTTGGAGCTGGAATGACAGAATTAGGACAAACCAATGATAAAGTGGTTGCACTTTGCGCCGACTTAATAGGTTCCTTAAAATTTGATGATTTTAAGCAAAATCACCCAGAGCGCTTTTTCCAAATCGGGATTGCTGAGGCAAATATGATCGGAATTGCCGCAGGTTTAACTATAGGAGGTAAAATTCCATTTACCGGTACTTTCGCTAATTTCTCAACCGGTAGAGTTTACGATCAAATTCGTCAATCGGTAGCTTATTCTGATAAAAATGTAAAAATATGCGCTTCGCATGCCGGTTTAACTTTGGGAGAAGATGGAGCAACGCACCAAATTTTAGAGGACATCGGATTAATGAAAATGTTGCCAGGAATGACAGTAATTAATACGTGTGATTATAATCAAACTAAAGCTGCAACAATCGCTATTGCAGCTCATCATGGTCCTGTGTACTTGCGTTTTGGTCGTCCCGTGGTTCCTAATTTTATGCCAGCCGACGAACCATTTGTAATTGGAAAAGCAATTGTATTAAATGAAGGAACCGATGTAACTATTGTGGCAACAGGTCATTTGGTATGGGAGGCTTTATTAGCTGCTGAAGCACTTGAAGAAAAAGGTATTTCTGCTGAGGTTATTAATATCCACACCATTAAACCTTTGGATGAAGCTGCTATTTTAAAATCATTGGCTAAAACAAAATGTATTGTCACTGCTGAAGAACACAATATTCTAGGCGGATTGGGAGAAAGTGTTGCACGAGTATTATCTTCAAACCATCCTGCGCCTCAAGAATTTGTAGCAGTTCACGATTCATTTGGTGAAAGCGGAACTCCTTCACAATTAATGGAAAAATACAAATTGAATAACCAGGCAATTGTGGAAGCAGTTGAAAAAGTAATTGCTAGAAAATAATTAATTGACATAAAAAGCATAAAAAACCTTTCAATTGAAAGGTTTTTTTATTTAGAATAAGTACTTAACTTCATTTTTTATGTAGGATAATGCCACACTAGATGGCGATTGCTTATCCATTAAATCATTCATGATAACTTCTCGAAGTTTGTTTGCCGTATCCACTCGATCACTCATATTGGTTCGTCGAATCATTTGAATAGTAGCGTTTTTAGCAGTAACAATTACGGTCCAACATTCATCTGACATGTATATTTGTTGGGTTAAATTGTGCTCAAATTCTTGCTCAATACTTGAAATCAACAAATTTTCGTAATCGTTTTTATTATCTGAATTTGGGGAAATTCTAATTAATAATTTTCCAGGATTGATTCTCTCTAAAAACAAAGTCATTCTTTCAAATGCTTGAAGTCTTAACGGTAATGCGTCTTTCTGAGTGTCTTTATTCAATAAATACCTGCGTCTCCCTTCTTCGTTTTTAGTATGTAAGTTGAAAAAATAATAGGCCACAAAACCGGTGATAATCGCTGGTAATGTATAACTTAATAATTCGATCAATTTTGTAGTATCCATTTTTATTGTTTATAGTTATTTTAGAATTAAAAAAAAACAAATTAACGAATAAAGAAATAAACTTATAGCTTACATTTGATAAAATTTTTATAAAAAATGGATATTCTAGTTATAACATTATTATGTGTAGCTGCATTTTTAGCTGGATTTATTGATGCAATAGTTGGTGGAGGAGGACTAATTCAAACCCCAATGGGTATGATATTATTACCCAATCTTCCGGTTTCAACAATAATAGGAACCTTAAAAGCGCCCTCCTTTAGCGGAACTTTTTTTGCAGCAATTCAGTATCTCAAGAAAATAGAAATGAATTGGAAACTACTCTTAGTAATGATGGTTTTAGCAGTTCCATCGGCCTACTTAGGTTCTACTTTGCTGGTATATATGAGTAACGATTTTATGAAACCATTACTTTTAGTAATTTTATCTTTGTTATTGATTTACACATATGTAAAGAAAAATTTTGGAATGCATTCTGACAAATCTCATTCTCCAAAAAAACAACTATTTTATGCGGTATTAATTTCTTTTTTCATTGGATTTTACGATGGTTTTATTGGTCCAGGAACAGGTAGTTTTTTGGTCTTAGCATTTGTAATCATTCTTGGATTTGATTTTCTACAAGCCTCAGCCAATGCTAAAATGGTTAATTTGGCAACTAATTTTGGATCGATTTGTTTGTTTATAATCAAAGGTAAAATATTATGGTTAATTGCCATTCCAATGGCTATTTGTAATGCTTTAGGAGGTTATATTGGCGCAAAGCTAGCTATTAACAAAGGAAATAAATTCATAAGAATATTTTTTTTAATTGTCGTTTTAGGCACTTTAATCCGTTTTGCTTACGATGTTTTTCAAGGAAAATAAGCATTGTATAACTAACTCAAAATTGTTAAGATATAGTTTGTTTTCATAACTAAATCCTCATTCTAAATTCCTATTTTTGTATTCCTATTCAATAAAAATGCAAAAATACATTAGCCAACTTAACTCAGCGCAACAAGAGCCGGTTCTACAAAAGGACGGGCCAATGATTATTATTGCTGGTGCAGGTTCTGGAAAAACACGTGTATTAACTATTAGAATTGCTTATCTAATGAGTTTAGGCGTTGATGCTTTTAGCATTTTGGCTTTAACATTCACGAACAAAGCAGCTCGTGAAATGAAAAAAAGAATCTCAGATATTGTTGGAACTAATGAAGCAAAAAATCTTTGGATGGGAACGTTCCACTCCGTTTTTGCAAGAATTCTACGTTCTGAGTCGGATAAACTAGGTTACCCATCTAACTTTACGATTTACGATACACAAGATTCGGTACGATTGATATCTGCGGTTATTAAAGAAATGCAACTGGATAAAGATATCTATAAACCAAAACAGGTACTCGGAAGAATCTCCTCTTATAAAAACAGTTTGATTACGGTTAAGGCTTATTTTAACAATCCTGAATTGATGGAAGCCGATGCCATGTCTAAAAAACCTCGATTAGGAGAAATTTATCAAAATTATGTGGATCGTTGTTTTAAAGCGGGAGCCATGGATTTTGATGATTTACTATTAAAAACTAACGAATTACTGACTCGTTTTCCTGAAGTTTTGGCAAAATACCAAGATCGCTTTCGATATATTTTGGTTGATGAGTACCAAGATACCAATCATTCACAATACCTAATAGTTCGCGCTTTATCAGATAAATTTCAGAACATTTGTGTGGTTGGCGATGATGCACAAAGTATATATGCTTTCCGTGGGGCCAACATCAATAACATTCTGAATTTTCAAAAAGATTATGATGGCGTAAAAACCTATCGCTTGGAACAAAATTATCGTTCTACTAAAAATATTGTAGAAGCAGCGAATTCGATCATTGAAAAAAACAAAACCAAATTAGATAAAATCGTTTGGACAGCAAATGATTCAGGATCTAAAATTAAAGTGCATCGTAGTTTAACAGATGGTGAAGAAGGCCGATTTGTAGCCAGTACCATTTGGGATCAGAAAATGCAAAACCAAATGATGAATGGACAATTTGCAATTCTTTATCGCACTAATGCACAATCACGTGCGATGGAAGATGCACTTCGAAAAAGAGATATTCCCTATCGTATTTATGGCGGTTTGTCTTTCTACCAAAGGAAAGAAATTAAGGATGTTTTGTGTTATTTGCGTTTGATTATCAATCCTAAAGACGAAGAAGCGTTAATTCGCGTCATCAATTATCCAGCTCGTGGAATAGGGGATACTACGGTTGAAAAGTTAACCATAGCTGCCAATCATTACAAAAGATCAATATTTGAAGTAATGCAAAATATTGATAAAATTGATTTAAAACTGAATTCTGGGGCAAAACAAAAACTCACTGATTTTGTTACAATGATCCAAAGTTTTCAAGTCATAAACGAAAATCAAGATGCCTTTTATATTGCCGATCATGTGGCGAAGAAAACAGGATTAGTTCAAGAATTGAAAAAAGATGGAACGCCTGAAGGAATTGCCAGAATTGAAAATATCGAA
>CALPNL020000108.1 GCA_943324925.2 Chitinophaga pinensis
AGTAATTTAGGTGTTTCGATTTGATATTTTAAAGTAAATTACTTCTTACTCCATTCTGCAATATTATCCTCATTCATCTTCACATAGTCAAGGTTTTTTGCCTCCTTAGCTGCAGCTAATGAAATCTTAGCCGTTTCAATCGCTCCTTTTTTATCACCTAATTTTGCTTGAATTAATGATTTTAATTTGGTATACCAATATGGAGTTGCTTTATTTAATTCCAATGCTTTGTTTACATAGGTTAAAGCTTTTGTTAAATCACCATTTGATTGTAAATAAAATTGGGCTGCAGAAAAATAATCCCCACTTGAAGGTCCAGCCATAATTTTATCAATACTAGCCATGGCCATTTTTTGGGTAGGCACCTCAAATTTTAATGATACTAATGTCTTTTCCCAACTTAAATTTAAATATCCAAAATTATTATCTAAATTATTGATGTCAATTGTGAAATTCTCCACATTTCTGTTTAACATTTGAGGAACAACAGTAGCTCTAACAGCAACGTCTGATTCATTCCAAACCTCTGGATTCCCCCAATTGTCAGTTTTAGAATAGAAAATAACTTCCCAACTTTCCACTTTTGGCACAGTAAATAAAGCATATTTACCTTTCTTTAAAGTTTTACCATCAATAATAACATCTTCACTGAAACTAATTGTAGAATTGGAGTTAGCTCCTGTTCTCCAGACTTTACCGAAAGGAACTAGATCACCAAAAATATTTCTCCCTTTTAAACCTGGTCGCGAATATTCAACTTCTACATCGGTTAAACCAACCATTTGATTTAAAACACATTTAGGACTTGGCTGAGGCGTTACAATTTGCGACTGAAAAGTCAAAGAACTTAATAATAATGCTACTAGCAAAACAACTTTTTTCATGATTTTTTATTTTTTATTTTTCAAATTTACGAATTCAATGTGGTAAAAATAGAGAATTAAAATATATTTTGAAAATTATTTGTTTAACTTATTCTTTTAAAAGATAAACAATTGTATTTTTGCTAAAAAATAATTACAATGAAAATCTACACGTTTAAGGCCACTCAAAAATTACCAATTTCACTCGAAGAAGCATGGAGCTTCCTATCTGATCCAAAGAATTTAAAATTAATAACACCCGATTACATGGGATTTATTACGCTATCTGGTGATGATAGACCAATGTACCCAGGACAAATCATACAATATATTGTAACTCCAGTTTTAGGAATCCCAACAAAATGGGTTACTGAAATTACTCATGTCATTGATAAAAAATATTTCGTTGACGAACAACGATTTGGACCTTACTCGCTTTGGCACCACAAACACTTTATCAAAGAAATTCCTGGTGGTGTAGAAATGGAGGATATCATCGATTATAAAATACCGATGGGAATTCTGGGGCAGCTAGTTCATCCTATATTGGTAAAACCAAAATTAAATGAGATATTTGAATACCGTAGAACAAAATTAATTGCTCTTTTTGGCGAATTTAAAGAAGTTTAATAATGAATGTATTTTGGTTTAGACGCGATTTAAGAGTTGATGACAATAAAGGATTCTTTGAGGCATTAAACAGCAATTCAGAAGTTTTACCCCTTTTTATTTTCGATAAAAACATTTTGGACGAACTTCCAAAAGACGATGCTCGTGTTAGTTTTATTCATGAGCGATTGGATACAATTGATATGGAATTGCAGAAATTTGGAAAGAATTTAGCCGTTTTTTATGGCGATCCAATTACAATTATCGAAAAGTTAATTTCCGAAAATCAAATTCAAGGCGTTTACACCAACCACGATTATGAACCTTACGCAAAAGATAGAGATCAAAAGATTGCTTCAATTTTAGCTGCAAAAAATATTGAGTTTCACACTTTCAAAGACCAAGTGATATTTGAAAAAAGTGAAGTGGTAAAAGACGATCAAACTCCCTATGTAGTATATACTCCTTATTCAAGAAAATGGAAAGAATTGTTTCAAAAAACAAAATTAGAGCACTTTGAATCAGAAAAGTTACTGAGAAATATTGCCTATCACTCCTACCCTTTTTTAAGTTTAAAAGATATCGGTTTTGAGCAATCTAAAATCAAAGTAGCTCACTATGATAATTCTGAATATTTAATTTCAAATTATGAAGATACTCGTAATTTTCCAGCCATAGAAGGCACTTCGATGATTGGAACACACCTACGATTTGGAAGTGTCAGTATTCGAAAAGTAGTAGCAAATGCGATATCATTTAAAAAAGAAACCTACTTAAACGAACTCATTTGGAGGGAATTTTTCATGCAAATTTTATGGCACTTTCCACATACCAAAATGAATAGTTTCCGACCAAAATACGATGCTATTAAATGGAATAACAGCGAGGAAGAATTTCAAAAATGGTGTCAAGGAAGAACCGGCTATCCCTTTGTAGACGCTGGAATGCGTGAATTAAACGCTACAGGACACATGCACAATCGGGTGAGAATGATCGTCGCTAGTTTCCTTTGCAAACATTTATTGATCGATTGGCGTTGGGGTGAAACCTATTTTGCGACCAAGCTATTGGATTATGAACAATCGAGTAATGTTGGAAATTGGCAATGGGCAGCAGGAAGCGGAGTCGATGCAGCTCCCTATTTTAGAATATTTAATCCTACAGAACAAGTTAAAAAATTTGACAAAGATTTGGTTTACATTAAAAAATGGATTCCAGAGTTACAAGATTTTAGTTACCCCCAGCCTATTGTGGATCATGTGTTTGCTCGTGAAAGATGTCTTAGAGTTTTTAAAGAAGCTGTTGGATAATTCTACAAATTAGCAATAGCTTGATAATCCAATTCATTAAAGTGATTGATAATCAAATCTGCTTTAGATAAATCCTGAAGTTTTGAGTGGATACTATTGTAACCCACGCAATAAATTCCAGCAGCTTTTGCTGCTAAAACTCCGTTGGTACTGTCTTCAATAACGATGCAATTTTCTTTTGGAACTTTAGAAAGTGAGGCTGCAAATTCAAATATTGCAGGATGCGGTTTCGATTTAGGAAAATCCTCCCCACTAACTATATTTGAAAAATAGGGATGCAAACCAAAACGACGAAATACTCTATCTATAGTTACTTTTGAAGCTGAAGAGGCCAGTATTAATTCAACTCCATTTTCATGTAAATTTTTGATTAAATTCTCAACCCCTTCCAACAATTCAAGATCTTCTTTATGATCAAAAGCATCATTGAAGATCGTTCTTTTTCTTAAAATTAACTCTTCAACATCAGCATTCAAATTGAAAATAGAATTTACTCTTTGAAATACATTTCGGGTGGAATTTCCTGTAAAAGAAGTAAACAATTCTTCAGAAACATCAATATTTAACTCAGAAAAGTGTTGAAAATAGGCATACCTGTGAACCGGTTCAGTATCTACAATTACGCCATCCATATCAAAAATTACAGTTTGTATCATTTTTACTCTTTTTTTAATAGATTACGTATTACTGTTTCCGCTGCATACAACCCAAATAAACCAGGCATATAGCTATTAGTTCCATAAAACGATTTTTTATAATTACTTCCATCAGTTGTTTTTAAACTAGACTGATCTTGTATTTCAGATGAAAATACTACCTTAATTCCTTTGTCAATTTTCTCCGCTTTTAAGCGTTTCTTGATGGCTTTTGCCAAAAAGCAATTCACTGTTTTACTGATATCTGCTACTTTCACTTTTGACGCTTCCATCTTTCCTCCAGCACCCATACTAGAAATAATTTTTACTTTCTTTCTTTTACAAGCAATAATTAAATTCAGTTTTGGGGTCACGCTGTCGATGCAATCCAAAACATAATCATATTCATTTGAAACTATTTCAAAAGCGCGTTCTGGAGATAGAAATTCTTGAATTCGTATTAGATTTAGTTCTGGATTGATGTCCATTAATCGATCACCAACAACAGTTACTTTAGGTTGTCCCACTGTGGAGTGTAAAGCTGGTAATTGTCGGTTAATGTTGGTAATATCAACTACATCTCCGTCCACTATTGTCATTGTACCCACACCTGCTCTGGCTAAAAATTCAGCTGCGAAAGAGCCAACTCCTCCTAACCCTACTACTAAAACTTTTGCATTTTGCAACTTATTTAATCCTTCTGGTTTAAACAACAAAGCTGCTCTTTCGGTCCATTCTGCCATTTTATTTCTTATTTATTCAATTGAAAACAGTAGTAAAATTAGTATTTATTATTACCATCATTTCTTCTACTTCTATGTTTTTATATTTTGCTGCTAATTGATAAACCTCACTAATATCTTGCTCAATTGTATCGGTTTCCAAAAACAAACGATCATTTGGAATGGAACTAAAAACCAATTCTAACTCCTTATTTAATAGCAACGATTTCCCAAATGAAAGATAAAAACCACTCTTAACCAACTGGCTTGCAACTTCAATATTCTTTGAAAAACCATGAATAATCAATGGAACAGAAATGTTTAATTTCTTTTTGATAGCTATTAATTCTTGAAAGGACGCAACGCAATGTAGTATCACTGGTTTTTGATGTTTTTCAGCTAAAGCCAATTGTTTCTCGAATACCATTTGCTGCAAAGCCATTGAACTCTCCACTCTTTTATCCAATCCGCACTCGCCTAAAGCAAAACAATTATGCTCTTGTAATTTATTTTCAATTATTTGCAAATCACTATTAATTCTATCCTCAACAATGTACCAAGGATGAATTCCTATGGAATAATTAGGAATAGAGTTATCAAACTCCTGAGGATATTGATTCACTATTTCCAATACCTCTTTCTGATTGGTATATTGATGAGTATGAATATTGAAAAAAAACATGGTGCAAAAATAGTTTAAAAGTTATAAAGCCACAAAGTTTATTACCTTTGTGAACTCAAAAATTTTCCATGTTAAAAACTGCATTTTATCGCTACATAAACAACTTCAAAGGGTTTACAAGAGAAATCTGGATTCTTGCGATAATTACCTTCATCAATCGTGCAGGAACCATGGTACTTCCGTTTTTATCAAAATATCTTAAAGAAAATTTACATTTTTCCTACAGTCAAGTAGGCTGGATAATGGTTTGTTTTGGTTTTGGATCCATGTTAGGTTCCTGGTTGGGTGGTAAATTATCAGATAAAATAGGCTTCTATAAAATAATGATATTCAGTTTATTCACCAGCGGAATTGGTTTTTTATTATTGCAATATGTTACTTCTTTTGTTGGACTATGCATCGGAATGTTCAGTATAATGGTTATTGCCGACATGTTCAGACCCGCCATGTTTGTATCGCTTGGAGCGTATTCAAAACCTGAAAATAGAACTCGTGCGCTCACTCTGGTTCGAATTGCTGTAAATCTAGGTTTTGCCGCAGGACCGGCATTAGGAGGTTTAATTATTATGTCAATTGGATACCGTGGCCTTTTTTGGGTAGACGGATTAACCTGTATTTTGGCAATTGGACTGTTTGCATTGCTAGTAAAAGAGAAGAAAAAACCAATTAGCGAAACTGAAAATATTGACGAATCCAAACGAATTTCAGTCTTTAAAGACAAAATATTTTGGGTCTTTTTATTTGTAAGTTTTGTAACCGCCATGATTTTCTTCCAATTATTTACCACTTTACCTTTGTATCACCATGAAAGATTTGGTTTAACCGAATTTGAAACTGGTTTATTAATGACTTTAAATGGACTTTTAATTTTCGCATTAGAAATGCCAATAGTGAGCTATTTTGAAAGAAAAAAAGTTCAAAAATTAAAAATTATTCTGTGGGGAACTTTATTAATGTCATTTAGTTTCTATTTATTACTAATTAATGTTTGGGCAGGAATTCTTGTAATAAGTATGATTTTTGTATCCATTGGAGAAGTATTTTCGTTTCCATTTTCTAATGCATTTGCGTTAAGCCGAGCACCAGCAGGTCATGAAGGTCGATATATGGCAATCTACACTATGAGTTTCAGCACGGCACATATTGTAAGTTCCAAATTAGGAATGGAAATTATTGGGCATTTTGGTTACCAATGGAATTGGTTTGTAATGGGTGGATTTGGAGTTTTAGCCGCTTTTAGTTGTATTTGGATTCAAAAACAATTAAAATTAGAAACTAAGTAATTCATTAATAACAACTGGAAATCCCTATTTTTGCATCAATTATTTAAAAAAATTATTATTATGGCTAAAGGAATTTACACCGGAATTATTGAAATAGACGAAAACGGAAATTATTTTTGCGGAAGCTATCTCCTTGACTATCAAATGGTAACCAAGAGTTTTAAAGTTGGCGATAAAATTACCATTAAAACTGTTATTGTAAATCCTAGTGATAAATCCTTTCCTATTTATGAAAAAAAATCTAGGAATTTTGCCATTGCCAACGATAAACAAGATAAAGAATACTAATATGTTTAAAATCCTAGCCAAAATCAACAAACTCGTTTTACCAAGTTTAACGAAGCAACGTTTGGATGTTACCAAAGCAAAAAATTGGCAAAAAGCACTAATCGCCTACCGCTATTACGTAACTGTAAGAGCACTAGACTAATGCAAAATTTCAAAAACTCAAATTTGATTAATTTAATAATTCATTTGCAAATTAGACATTAATACCTATATTTGCACCCACAAAATGGCCTCGTGGCGCAACTGAATAGCGCATCTGATTACGGCTCAGAAGGTTACTGGTTTGAATCCAGTCGAGGTCACAAAACC
>CALPNL020000109.1 GCA_943324925.2 Chitinophaga pinensis
ATGCTGATACAGGAGTAGGTCCCGCCATCGCATCTGGCAACCAAGTATACAATGGAATTTGAGCTGATTTTCCAGTTGCGCCAATAAATAAAGCTAAAGCGGCAATGCCAACCCAAAAAAGAGTAGCTGGATTAGTACCTTCTAAAATGCGTTCATGAATTCCAATAAAATCGGCAGTGTTGAATAAACTTGCAATGATGATTATTCCAATAAGCAATCCTAAATCACCTATACGGTTCATGATGAATGCCTTTTTAGCGGCATCGTTATAGTCTTGGTTTTTATGCCAAAATCCAATTAGCAAGTAAGAACAAAGTCCAACGCCTTCCCATCCGATAAACATAATTAGTAAATTACTACCCATTACAAGTGTAATCATGAAAAAGACAAACAGATTTAAATAGGCAAAAAACTTGTGTAAGTTCTCATCATCGTGCATGTAACTGATAGAATATAGATGAATTAATGAACCTATTCCAGTTACAAATAACAACCATAAAAGTGATAATTGGTCCAATAGAAAACCAAATTTCACACTGAAATTGCTGAATTTTATCCAATCAAATAAGTTGATTACAATAGCTTGATGTGATTCGTTTACTTTTAGAAAAAAGAAAATGGAAACAGCAAATGAAACTACCACTGAAAGCGTTCCGATAGTTCCAGAAAGCGTTTTCCCCATTTTTTTTCCGAAGAAAACATTGAATAAAAACCCTATAAAAGGGGATAATAGTAAGACTAAAGCTAAATTGGTATCCATTAAATTATCCTTTTAAATTTTTTAAATTATCGATATCAATCGAACCTAGATTTCTAAATATTGAAACCAATATTGCCAATCCTACTGCAACTTCAGCTGCTGCAACTGCCATAGAGAAGAATACAAAAACTTGTCCTTGGGCATCTTGGTGATAGGTAGAAAAGGCTACGAATAGTAAATTCACCGCATTTAGCATGATCTCAATTGACATAAATACGATAATAGCATTTCGTCTGTACAATACTCCAAATACTCCAATACTAAAAAGTATTACAGCAAGGAAAATATAGTTTTCAATCCCTATTTGATTTAAAACATTGTTCATATTATTTTTGTATTTTTTCTTTCTTAGACAATAAAACAGTACCTATCATAGCCACTAAAAGTAGAATCGATGCAAATTCAAAAGGCACCATATATTCGTTTAGTAAAACGTTTCCTAACTTATTAATAGATTGAAAATCTTCGCCAGTTGCATCATATTCACCCATAATTGGTTTTGAATTTACAAATAGTGCGATTAAAATAGCGCAAGTTAAACCAAACATTATGATGGCTCCTAAACGGGTTACACGAGGTTTGTGAACTTCATTTTCTTTGTTCAAATTCATTAACATGATCGTAAATAAGAATAAAATCATAATTGCTCCGGAATACACTATAATATGAACTACTGCCAAAAACTGTGAATTCAATAATAGGTAATGACCTGCAATTGAGAAAAAGCAAATCACCAAATAGATGGCACTATGAATTGGGTTTTTAGTGAAAACCGTCAAAAAAGCGGTCGATAAGGTTATCGCTGCTAATACACAAAAAATTATTAGAAATGGAGTCATTAGTTGGCGTTGTTAAGTTGAGCGTTTTGCATAGCAACATCCAAAGGCATCACTAAGCGGTCTTTTCCAAAAATAAAATCTTCTCTTTCATAGCTTGAAGGAACCAATTCCTTAGAAATAGTAAGGTAAATAGCGTCTTTCGGACACGCTTCCTCACACAATCCACAGAAAATACAACGCAACATATTAATTTCATAAATCGAAGCATATTTTTCCTCACGGTACAAATGCATCTCGTTGGCTTTGCGTTCTTCCGCCTTCATTGTAATAGCTTCCGCTGGGCAGGACAAAGCACACAACCCACAAGCAGTACAGTTTTCACGTCCTTGTTCGTCCCGTTTCAATTGGTGTTGGCCACGGTAAACAGGGCTCATTTCTCGAACTTGCTCTGGATATTGAATAGTTACTTTTCTACGAAACAAGTGTTGGATTGTAATAATCAAACCTTTAATTATCGCAAGCAAATACATGCTTTCCAAAAAAGTCATTTTCTTGTTAGAAACTTCTTTTTTTCTTCCCGATAAGGAGATACTTTGTATTGACATTTTTATTTTTTTATTTGAAGCTTTATCCTGCTTTCCGTTTCAATCCACGCTAAAAGGCGTGGGATTTACACTGCAATCAGGGCTAGGGCTTTTCGTATTTAAATTAAAATCCTAAATAAGCAATTATTTCGTGTCTTAAAATTACAATTCCTGTAATCATAATATTCACAATCGATAATGGAATTAATATTCTCCATCCCAAATGCATCAATTGATCGTATCTAAATCTTGGAATTGTCCAACGTACCCACATGTAGAAAAATATGAATCCACATATTTTTATAAATAAGGCTACAATACCTAAAACATTAGCAATATTCACTCCCCAATTTTCAACCGCCCAACTCATTCCTGGATAATTATATCCACCGAAGAATAAAACCGCTAAAATGGTAGACGAGATAAACATATTCGCATATTCAGCAAATAAGTAGAAACCCATTTTCATTGAAGAATATTCGGTGTGATAGCCACCAATTAATTCGGTTTCACATTCCGCTAAATCAAATGGTGTTCTGTTGGTTTCTGCAAAAGCACAAATTAAAAAGATCAAGAACGACAACGGTTGGTAAAATACATTCCAGTTCATCCCTTCTTGTTGTGCCGAGATTTCTCTTAAACTCAATGTACCTGTCATCATTAATAATGCAATTATCGAAAGCCCCATCGCTACTTCATAGGAAATCATTTGCGAAGCAGCACGAATTGCTCCTATCAAAGAGAATTTATTATTGGAAGCCCAACCGCCTATCATAATTCCATACACTCCTACTGAAACTACTGCGAAAACATATAAAACCGCCACATTAATATCGGTTGCTTGAAGTAAAATATCTCTACCAAAAAGATGTAATTTATCCCCCCAAGGAATTACAGCACTAGTCATTAACGCCGTACTCATAGCAATTGCTGGCCCTACTACAAATAGGAATTTATTGGGTGTGTTTGGTTCAAACTCTTCTTTAGAAAACAATTTTAATCCATCGGCAAGGGGTTGGAATAATCCAAGTGGACCCGCTCTGTTAGGGCCAATTCTGTCTTGTAACCAAGCAGCCACTTTACGCTCTGCCCAAGTAGAATACATTGCCATCAACATCGTAATTGCAAAAACAACTAAAATGATGACACTTTTTTCAATTATAATAGTAGTATCCATCATCTAAAGATTACCTTTTTGAAATTCTTGCTCTTCTTCTTTGCTCATCGGCACCTCAGTCATACTGATTTTTTTACGGTCTTGGTCTCTTCCTTTTAAGATTCCCATTTCTGTAGCAATATGAACCGGTTGTAATTCTCTGTTGTATTTGTTTTGATTGATAACAGAATCTTTCTCAAATTTTCTAGGTCCTTCAATTACCCAATCCGAAACTTCTTTGTGATCAAAACGACATCCGTTGCAAATGAATTCTTCCACTTCATGGTACTCGTCTTTTCTTCCAGTTACTCTTTGAATTTCGTCACCAAACATCCAAACAGTAGTCTTCCCGCAGCATTTATCGCAATCCCTGTGCGCATTATAAGGTTTGTTAAACCAAACTCTCGATTTGAATCGGAAGGTTTTATCGGTTAAAGCCCCCACAGGACAAACGTCAATCATGTTTCCTGAAAATTCGTTGTCTATGGCTTTTGATATACAAGTGGAAATATTAGAGTGATCTCCTCTATCCATTACACCGTGAACGCGATTGTCCGTCAATTGATCGGCAACCATCACACATCGGTAGCAAAGGATACAACGATTCATGTGCAATTGAATATTTGGACCAATATCTTCCGGTTCAAAAGTTCTTTTTTCTTCAATGAATCTTGTTTCAGATTTCCCGTGTTTGAAACTTAAATTTTGCAAATCACATTCTCCTGCTTGATCGCAAACAGGGCAATCTAAAGGGTGGTTGATCAATAAGAATTCGGTCACCGATTTTCTCGCTTCCGTTACTCTTTCTGATGAGGTACTGTTCACTTCCATTCCATCTTGACATCCTGTTACACAAGAAGCCACTAGTTTTGGCATCGGTCTTGGGTCTGCTTCGCTTCCTTTTGCTACTTCCACTAAACAACAACGGCATTTTCCACCACTTCCTTTTAGTTTTGAATAATAGCACATTGCTGGAGGAACGCTTTCGCCACCAATCATACGCGCAGCTTGCAGGATGGTTGTTCCTGGTGCTACTTCAATCGCTTGACCATCTATAGTTACTTTCATTTCTTATGACTTAACTTTTATACTGTTAATTTAGAAACCATATGCTTCACCTTTTCAAAAGGCTCTGCCACAAAGTGATCTCTATTTTTTATTTTTTCTGGGAATCGAATATGGTATTCAAACTCGTCTCTAAAGTGACGTATTGCAGAAGCCACGGGCCAAGCTGCAGCATCACCTAAAGGGCAAATGGTATTTCCTTCAATTTTGCTTTGAATGCTCAAAAGCAAATCGATATCTTCCTCACGTCCGTGACCGTTTTCAATTCGGTGCAATACTTTTTCCATCCATCCTGTACCTTCACGACAAGGAGAACATTGACCACAACTTTCATGATGGTAAAATCTTGAAAAATTCCATGTATTTCTAACCATACAAGAAGTGTCGTTGTAGACAATAAAACCTCCTGATCCTAACATGGAACCCGATACAAATCCACCGTCACTTAATGATTCGTAGGTCATTAATCGGTCTTCACCATTTGCTGTTTTGTAAATTAAATCAGCTGGTAAAACTGGAACAGAACTTCCTCCAGGCACGAATGCTTTTAACGGGCGATCAGAACTCATTCCGCCTAAATATTCATCAGAATTCATGAATTCGTAAACGCTTAATCCCAATTCAATTTCATAAACTCCCGGATTTTTAATATGTCCTGAAGCCGAAATTAATTTAGTTCCTGTAGAACGACCAATACCAATTTTAGCATAATCTTCACCTGAATTATTGATAATCCAAGGCACAGCAGCAATAGTTTCTACATTGTTCACCACCGTTGGATTAGCCCAAAGCCCTGAAATTGCTGGAAATGGAGGCTTGATTCTTGGATTTCCTCTTTTTCCTTCCAATGATTCAATCAGTGCTGTTTCTTCTCCACAGATATAGGCTCCAGCGCCAATTTGAACATACAATTCCAAATCATAACCTGATCCTAATATATTTTTTCCTAACCATCCTGCCGCTTTTGCTTCGGCGATGGCTCTTTCTAATATTTTGTAAACCCACATGTATTCTCCACGAATATAGATGTAGGATAAATTGGCTCCCAACGCAAAACTTGAGGTAATCATTCCTTCAATTAATAAGTGAGGAATGTATTCCATCAAATAGCGGTCTTTGAAAGTCCCTGGTTCTGACTCATCAGCATTACATACTAGATGTCTTGGCTTTCCTGATTTTTTATCTATGAAACTCCATTTCATACCCGCTGGAAAACCTGCTCCACCACGACCACGAAGTCCTGAAGTTTTCACTTCTTCAACTACTTCATCAGGTGTCATTTTTTTTATCGCTTTTTCTACTGATGCATAACCACCATTTTGACGGTAAACTTCGTAGGTGCGAATTCCTGGAACATTAATTTTGTCTAATAATATTTTTTGTGACATATTATTTATCGTGTAACGTAATTTTATCTTCTTTACAATCAACAATCAATTGATCGATTTTTTCTTTGGTAAGATGTTCTTTATAGAAATCACCTAATTGCATCATTGGAGCATAACCGCAAGCGCCTAAACATTCTACACCACGAACTTCAAAAAGTCCGTCTGCAGTTGGTTCACCCACTTTTACTCCTAATTTATTGCAAGTGTAATCCATCAAATCTTCCACTCCATTCAAACAACAAGGAGAGGTTTGACAAAATTCAAACATGTATTTTCCAATTGGTCTTTGGTTGTACATCGTATAAAATGAAACTACTTCATAAACTTCAACAGGTTTAATATGAAGAATTTCGGCTACTTTATCCATTAATTCTATACTCAACCAATTGTCATGAGCATCTTGAACTTCATGTAAAACTGGCAATAAAGCCGATTTTCTCTTATCTTCAGGATAATGACTGATCAACTCATTGATGCGAGTCATCAAAGCATCAGTGATATTAATTTCTTGTTTGTAATGTGTATGTTCCATTTTTTATTATTTTGAATTCTGAATTTTAAGTTTTAAATGAAAGTGATTCTTTTATAATTTATAATTCAAAATTTATAATTTTTTTATGCGTCTAATTCTCCTGCAATAACATTTAAACTCGACAAAATAACTATTGCATCTGATAATAATGCCCCTTTAATCATTTCAGGATAAGCTTGGTAATAAATAAAACAAGGTCTTCTGAAATGCAATCTGTAAGGTGTTCTACTTCCGTCAGTAACTAAATAAAACCCTAATTCTCCATTTCCTCCTTCAACAGCATGGTACACTTCGTCAACCGGAACAGGAACTTCTCCCATTACAATTTTGAAATGGTAAATCAAAGATTCCATATCGTGGTA
>CALPNL020000110.1 GCA_943324925.2 Chitinophaga pinensis
ATAAAAGAACAAGGAACGCACCAAGAGCTAATTGCCTTGGAAAACGGAATCTACAAAAACTTGAGTAATCTTCAGTTTAATAACTTTTAGTATCTAATAAGTTAACTATTTCCTTTTCTCCTATTTCGCTCTGCAGTAATTAACTTTAATTCTCTACTGGTTTGTCCAGCAACTGAAGTATTTTCTTCGGCTCTTCGAATTAAATACGGCATCACATCACGAACAGGTCCGAATGGTAAATATTTAGCGTTATTGTAGCCATTTGCTGATAAATTGTAACTGATATTATCACTCATTCCATACAATTGTCCGAACCAAATTCTAGAATCTTTTTTCTCAATATTCAATTCTTGTAAGTATTCCATCAATTTATAAGACGATAATTCATTATGAGTTCCTGCAAAAATGGCCATTCTATCGATATTTTCAACCATGTAATGAATTGCAGCGTCATAATTTAAATCGGTTGCTTCTTTAGATTCGCAAATTGGTGTTGGATATCCTTTTTCTTCAGCGCGCAAATTTTCCTTTTCCATATAGGCGCCTCGAACTATTTTCATACCAATGTAGAAACCATCCGATTTTGCTTGTTGGTGCAAATTTTTCAAATAATCCAATCGGTCCCATCGGTACATTTGTAATGTATTAAAAACTATCGCTTTTTCTTTGTTGTATTTTAGCATCATCTGCGCAACCAAATCATCAGCAGCATCTTGCATCCAACTTTCCTCAGCATCTATTAATAAAGGAACATTTTTTTGGTGGGCCTCACTACAAACTTTGTCAAAACGAGCTTCCACTCTATTCCATTCTGCTTTTTCAGAATCAGTAAGTTCTATTTTAGAACCTACTTTTTCATATAAATCCAATCTTCCAAAACCGGTTGGTTTAAAAACAGCAAAAGGAATTGCGGCTCTTTCTTTAGCAAAATCAATCGTTTTTAAAGTCATCCTCAAAGCAGCATCAAATTGATCCTCTTCTTCTTTACCTTCCACCGAATAATCCAAAACAGATGACACTCCTTTGGTATACATTTTATCAACAACAGTAAGACAATCCACTTCATTCACACCTCCGCAAAAATGATCAAAAACAGTGGCTCTAATTAATCCTTCAACAGGCAAATGTGCTTTAATAGCAAAATTGGTTAACGCGGTACCAATTCTAACCAATGGTTGATTGTCAATCATTTTGAAAAGAAAATAAGCACGATCTAATTCGGTATCACTTTTTAAAGAAAAAGCAACTTCCGTATTGTTGAAAATTTTATCCATATTAATTTTAATAATAATGCAAATATAAGAACACAATACTGATTATTAATCAAAAATTACCTTATTTTGCATCATCAATTTACACCAACAAGTAGTAAGCGAATGCAGTCAATAATAGCAAATGGATATTCAGTAATTTTCAATGAAGAAGGTTATAAAGAACTGAATCAACTAATTTCAGATAATAATTATTCTACCTTATTTATTATTGTGGATTCGATTACCAATGAAGTTTGTTTACCGAAATTTCTGTCTATAATAGCAACTGAAAGTCCAATTGAAATTATAGAATTTGAAGCTGGTGAAATCAATAAAAACATTGAAACCTGCATTCAAATTTGGAATGTTTTAACGGAATTGGGAGCGGACAGAAAGAGTTTGATAATCAATTTGGGAGGTGGCGTTGTTACTGATCTTGGCGGCTTTGTGGCATCAACTTTCAAACGAGGAATTGATTTTATAAATATACCAACTACATTATTAGCGATGGTTGATGCGTCTATTGGAGGAAAAACGGGAATAGACTTAGGGAACCTAAAAAACCAAATTGGTGTAATTAACAACCCCAAATTAGTTCTAATAGATTCTGATTATTTAGAAACGCTTCCGCAAATTGAAATGCGTTCCGGTTTAGCCGAAATATTGAAGCATGGCTTAGTATTTAACCAATTATATTGGAAGCAATTCTTAGATTTATCAAAATTAGATTTTGCCGATTTTGATACCATTATATTTGATTCGATAACTATTAAAAATGAAATTGTAAAGCAAGATCCTTTAGAAAAGGGGATTCGAAAAGCATTGAATTTTGGACATACTTTAGGACATGCAATTGAAAGCTATTTTTTAGATCAACAAGCCAAAAAAAAATTACTTCATGGCGAAGCAATTGCAATAGGAATGGTATTAGAAAGTTATATTTCTATGACAAAAAGTCTTATTTCTAAAGCAGAATACATAGAAATAAAATCAACAATTAAATCCATATATGAAGAAGTTAATTTTGATAAAAACGATATTCAATCGATACTAGATTTACTTATTCACGATAAGAAAAATGAAAATGGCAAAGTGAAATTTGTGCTTCTAGATGGAATTGGAGGTTTTATTATTAATCAAGAGGTTGAAAATGAAATCATTACGGATTCATTTGAAGATTTCAAATTATAAAAAAAAAGTGCTGCAGTTTGTTAGATAGAATTAATATTTTTTTACATTTGCTCCGATGAATAAAAAACAAAATAGCACCCACTTTTCTTTCTCAAAAAACGAGACCTATATGGCTTTTCAGACTTTATTGAACCGTTATTTTGGTTTATTAGGTTTATTGTATTTTGACGAATTAAGGCATTCTATAATCAACGATGATGAACTTCAAATCATCTATGCGAATATTCGAGTTTGAAAATTAGGTATTATAAAGAAATAGCACTTTTTAATTCTAATTTACACAAAGTCAAATGAATACAAAATATTCGGATTTAATTAATCAAAACTATTATTTTCCTCAGGAAGAATTTAATCTCAATAAAGACACCCTTCAATTTCATGATATTGATTTAATGAAATTGGTAGAACAATACGGTACACCATTAAAATTCACCTATTTACCACAAATTTCCAACAATATAAAACGAGCTAAAACTTGGTTCAAAAATGCAATGGATAAAAGTGAGTACAAAGGGAAATATTACTTTTGTTATTGTACTAAAAGTTCTCATTTTGAATACATTATGAATGAGGCATTTAAAAACAATATACATATTGAAACTTCCTCTGCATTTGATATAAATATTGTTGAAAATTTGTTGCAATCAGGGAAAATAAACAAAAGTACCTATGTAATTTGTAATGGTTTCAAAAGAGACCAGTATATTGATAACATTGCACGAATAATCAATAATGGTCATAAAAATACCATTCCAATAATTGACAATTACGAAGAGTTGGATTTGCTCCAAGCGGCAATTAAAGGTAAATTCAAAATTGGAATTAGAATTGCTGCAGAAGAAGAACCAAAATTTGAGTTTTATACTTCTCGATTGGGCATCGGATACAAGAATATTGTTCCTTTTTACAAAAAGCAAATACATGAAAATAAAAATTTGGAACTTAAAATGTTGCACTTTTTTATCAATACAGGAATTAATGACAATGCATATTATTGGAGTGAATTAATAAAATGCATTAAAGTTTATGTGGCCTTAAAAAAAGAATGTCCAAGTTTGGATAGTTTGAATGTAGGTGGAGGATTTCCAATTAAAAACTCACTCGCTTTTGAATACGATTACCAATACATGATTGACGAAATCATCAATCAGGTAAAAATTGCTTGTGATGAAGCAGAGGTTGATGTTCCAAATATTTTTACTGAATTTGGATCTTTTACTGTTGGAGAAAGCGGAGGTGCAATCTACCAAGTATTGTATCAAAAACAACAGAATGATAGAGAAAAATGGAACATGATTGACTCTTCATTTATTACCACTTTACCCGATACTTGGGCCATAAATAAGCGTTTTGTAATGTTAGCTGTAAACCGTTGGAATGACACTTATGAGAGGGTTTTATTAGGAGGGATGACTTGTGATAGCGATGATTATTACAATTCTGAGCAAAATATGAACGCCATCTATTTACCTAAATACAATAAAGAAAAACCTTTGTACATTGGTTTTTTCAATACTGGCGCTTATCAAGAAACTATTGGAGGTTATGGTGGATTACACCACTGTTTGATTCCAGAACCAAAACATCTTTTAATTGATCATGATGAAAATGGTGAAATCAAGACCAGCGTTTTCTCTGAACAACAAACTGCAGAAGCGGTATTAAAAATATTAGGATATCACAATAAATTATAATAATTGTATAAGAAATTTCAATTACTATTCTATATTATTGTAGGAAATTAATACAGAAATAGTACTAGAAAAAATCTATAAAAAAAATAAAATTCAAATTGTATTTCAAATAATTAATTTGTTAATTTGAATCAATAAAAACTAAAAAATTAAAAATGAGTAAAGGTCCTATAAGTCAGTTTATTGAGAAGTATTATCTGCATTTCAATTCTGCAACTGTTGTTGATGCAGCTAAGGCTTACGAACAACAATTAGAAAAAGGAGCCAAAATGATGGTGACTTTAGCTGGCGCAATGAGTACTGCTGAAATAGGAAAAATATTCGCAGAGATGATTCGAAGAGACAAAGTTCAAATCGTTTCTTGCACCGGAGCAAATCTTGAAGAAGATATAATGAATCTGGTTGCTCACTCCCATTATGAAAGAGTTCCAAATTATAGAGATTTAACTCCTCAAGAAGAATGGGATTTAATGGAACGTGGTTTAAATCGTGTAACCGATACTTGTATTCCTGAACATGAGGCCTTTAGACGTTTACAAAAGCACATTTACAAAATTTGGAAAGACGCTGATGACAATGGAGAACGTTATTTTCCACATGAATTCATGTATAAATTGTTACTTTCTGGGGTATTAGAGGAATATTACGAGATCGATTTGAAAGACAGTTGGATGTATGCTGCAGCAGAAAAAAATCTTCCGATAATAGTTCCAGGTTGGGAAGATAGTACCATGGGGAATATATTCGCATCTTACGTAATTAAAGGCGATTTGAAGGCTTCGACAATGAAATCCGGAATCGAGTACATGATTTATCTTGCTGATTGGTATCCGAAAAATAGCGAAAATGGTATTGGATTTTTCCAAATTGGCGGGGGAATTGCTGGAGATTTTCCAATTTGTGTGGTTCCAATGCTTTACCAAGATATGGAGATGCATGAAGTTCCATTTTGGAGTTATTTTTGTCAAATATCAGATTCTACCACAAGTTATGGTTCTTATTCTGGTGCTGTTCCAAATGAGAAAATTACCTGGGGAAAATTAGACATTAATACCCCTAAATTTATTATTGAGTCGGATGCTACCATTGTAGCTCCATTAATTTTTGCTTATTTATTAGATTTATAATATTATTTTATGAGAAGAGTTATTGTTGATTACGCAAAACTAACCAATGAAATCTTGAACTTATTAGTCGAGAAATTTCCTGACGGATATGATGATTCAAATATCATCCGATTTAAAAACCACAAAGACGAAACTATTGAAGCAGTTGAAGTTCGAACCGAAGACACTATTTACTTAGTAAAAATAAGCACTAAACTATCTGACAGATTAATCAACTTTGACGAAGATGATGATATAGTTGTTCCATTAGATGCAATTAAAGGAATAGATCTAGAGGATGATGTTGCTTCAGATGACGAGGAAGAAGAAGTTGATATTACAAAAGATCCAGAAGGTTCAAATGATGTTGACGATGATGATCATGATGCTGATGATATCGCTGACGATGAATCTGATGACGAAGAAGAATAATAAAAAAGGAACTCATTAGAGTTCCTTTTTTATTATAAGCTAATTTAGATATCTTTCTAAAAATACTTTTTGATGGTGTTTTTGGTGTCCAATAATAATAAATCCAATTGCTCTAACAGATACTTGCTTATTCGAAGCTATTCCTATTTTAGTTAATTGTTCTTGTGAAAAACTGTTGAATAAAGACAATGTAGCTTGTCTAACCACTGCCATTTCAGTTAATAAACTTTGTAAACTTCTTTCTTTTCCATTGGAATTGTCCACATAATCATTTTCATCAAATCCTGGTAATGGCGTTTTATCATTTCTAGAAATGCGAAGGGCTCTGTAACTAAAAACTCTTTCTGAATCGATCAAATGTTGAATGATTTCTTTGATTGTCCACTTTCCTTCTTGATATTGATAATCAAATTTATCCATTGGAATATTTCGAACAAATTTGATGAATTCGTGTAAGCAAATCTCTAATTCTTCAATTAATTCAACATCTTCTAGTACTTGTATATAAGATTTATAAAAATCGGCATATTCGTTAACTGGTAATTGATTTGATTTCATAAAATTATTTTGGATGAATTTTATTGTATTAAAAATAATTAAAAAAAAATTAAATAATAAAGCCCCAAGAATAAACTTGAGGCTAAATAAAAAAATAGTGATTTTATAAAAACTACAAGCTTTTAAAAATAGTGTGCATTAAACGTTTTTTATCGTTTAGACTTTCGTCTAATGAAATCATAGTTTCTGTTCTGTAAACACCTTCTATATCATCAATCATAAAGATAACATCCTTTGCATGCTTGGTATCTTTTGCTCTAATTTTACAGAAAATATTAAATTTTCCAGTAGTAATATGCGCTACGGTTACGAATGGAATTTCGTTGATACGCTCCAAAACAAATTTAGTTTGTGAGGTGTTATTAAGAAATACCCCAACGTA
>CALPNL020000111.1 GCA_943324925.2 Chitinophaga pinensis
ATCGGTAAAAACATGTAAGCCATCTATTTTATTTATTTCTGCTGTTGTTGAAGTAGGTTCAAATGTTGAGGCTTTGAATGCAAGTAAAATTGATATACTAATACCGAAAAGAAAACCCAAAAGATATTTTTTCATTTTTTTTTATTTTTCGATCAAAAGTACAAAACATACTTTATTTTGACTTCTTCCCATTTAGTTAAAAAAAAGTAAAACCCGCTAAAAAAAATAGTTTAGCGGGTTTTAAAAATAAGTTTAAAGGTTTTTATATTCCTACAAAATTACTCGGTGTAATTTTCATTAATTCCTCTTTTATTTCATTTGAAACCGCAAGTGTGGTTATAAAATTATGAATGGCATTCTTATCAATCGTTTCGTTGGTTCTAGTCAATCCTTTCAATGCTTCATATGGATTTGGATAACCTTCTCTTCTTAATATCGTTTGAATTGCCTCTGCTACTACAGCCCAGTTCTTTTCTAAATCTTCATGGAATTTTGGCTCATTCAACAATAATTTATTCAATCCTTTTAATGTCGATTCAAAAGCAATTAAAGTATGTCCCATCGGAACCCCAATGTTTCTTAAAACTGTACTATCAGTCAAATCACGTTGCAACCTTGATAGCGGTAATTTTGCTGAAAGATGTTCAAAAATAGCATTTGCCATTCCTAAATTTCCCTCTGAATTTTCAAAATCAATAGGATTTACTTTATGTGGCATTGCTGAGGATCCAATTTCTCCTGCCTTAATTTTTTGCTTGAAATATTCCATTGAAACATAGGTCCAAATGTCTCTGTCCAGGTCAATTATAATCGTGTTGATTCTTTTTAAAGCGTCAAAAAACGCAGCAAAATGATCGTAATGTTCTATTTGTGTTGTTGGAAAAGAATGGTGCAAGCCCAAGTTATCTTCAACAAAATGACTGCCAAATTGTTTCCAATCAATTTGTGGATAAGCAACATGATGGGCATTATAATTTCCCGTCGCGCCACCAAATTTAGCTGCAAATGGAATATTAAATAGTAAACGCATTTGTTCTTCTAATCGCTCTACAAAAACGCCAATTTCTTTACCTAAGCGAGTAGGAGAGGCGGGTTGTCCGTGAGTTTTTGCTAACATTGGTACGTTACGCCATTCAACACTTAACTCTTTTAATTTAGAAATTAAAGCAATTAAAGACGGTAAATAAATATTTTCAAAGGCTTCCTTTGTAGATAATGGAATTGCAGTATTGTTGATATCTTGTGATGTCAATCCAAAATGAATGAACTCTTTATAGGAGGATAAACCTAATTTTTCGAAAGCCTCTTTTATAAAATACTCTACCGCTTTCACATCGTGATTGGTAGTTTTTTCGGTTTCTTTGATCCAAAGGGCATCTTGTGTAGAAAAGTTTTTGTAAATGTTCCTAAGACTTTCAAACACTCCTTTATCAATTTCTTTTAACTGAGGTAATGGAACTTCGCATAAAGCGATAAAGTACTCAATTTCAATTAATACGCGGTATTTAATTAAAGCTTCTTCTGAAAAGAAAGGCGCCAATGAAACGGTCTTGTTTCTGTATCTTCCGTCTATAGGTGAAACAGCATTTAATTCGTTTAAAGTAGTCATTGTGGTGTTGTTTTTTGAAAGCGCAAAGATACAGAAATGTTTGAATATAATTGGCTAATATTATTTCCGATTTTAAATTCGTAACGAATTGGTAACAATTAGTCGAAAAGTTTTATAAAGTTAAATTTGTTTCTAAATTTGTTTCTAAATTTACCGAAAATAAACTACCTATGGTTGATCTTGACTACTTAGAATTTCTAGAGAACATACTTACAGAGAACAGGAAAGAGCGCTTTTTAAATGTACTTAAAAACAGAACGCGTCATTTTACAGTTGCTGTAGAAGATGTTTTTCAAATGCACAATACCAGTGCTGTTATGCGTAGTTGTGAAGTTTTCGGAATTCAAGAATTAAATGTAATTGAACAGCGTTTTGGTAAGCGAATTGATAAAGAAATTGCAATGGGGGCTCAAAAATGGGTTGATATCAATTCATTTGACAGTATTACTGGTTGCTTAGATAATTTGCAATCTCGAGGATATCAAATTATCGCAACTACACCACATGAAAACGATTGTTTATTGGAAGACTTTGATATTTCTAAGCCTAGTGCACTATTTTTTGGTACTGAACGCGATGGTTTATCGGATGAAATTTTAAAGAGGGCAGACGGATTTCTAAAAATACCAATGGTTGGTTTTACTGAAAGCCTTAATATTTCGGTTTCTGCAGCAATTATTATTCAAAACCTAACGGAACGACTAAGAAAATCTTCTATTCAATGGCAATTATCAGATGATGAAATTATTGAAAAGCGTTTGCAATGGGCAAAAAATACCATTAAAGATATTAAGAGAATAGAGGCGCGTTATTACAGTGAAAAAACTAGTTAACCTATCATTTTTCTTTTTCTTACCAATAGCCATATCACTATTGGTGCCCCAAAAATAGAGGTAATTGCGTTAATAGGTAATACAATTTCTGTTCCTGGAATTTGTGTAATGCTGTCGCAAATGAGCATAATCAAGGCGCCAAAAAGCAAAGTACTCCAAAACAAAATTTTATGATTACTAGTTTGAAAAACCAATTTAGCAATATGTGGCACAGCCAGCCCGATAAAAGCAATAGGTCCAACAAAAGCGGTGATACTTCCTGCTAATATACTGGTTGCAAATAGGATAACATACTTGGTTTTAGTAAAGTTAATCCCTAAGCTTTTTGCATAATTTTCGCCTAATAGTAATGCGTTTAAAGGTTTGATGCTAAAGACGCTAAGTACAATTCCAATGGTAACACAGCTCGCTAATATCACTATAGAATTCCATGTAAGGTTGCCAAGATTTCCCAACGACCAAAAAGTAAATTTTTGCAGTTGCTCAGCCGAACTAAAATAAGTCAAACTACCTACAATTGCACTTGTTAAACTGCCAAACATCAATCCTACAATTAATATAGCCATAGTGTCTCGAAGTCGTTTTGCAATTACTAAAACAGATAAAAGCACAATGAAACTTCCTAAACTAGAAGCGATAATAATTCCATACGTGGACAGAAAAAATTCAGATATAGCAATTGGTAATAAAGAAGCGCCTAAGAGCACCACAGAAACTCCTAAACTTGCGCCCGAACTCAATCCTAATACGTAAGGTCCAGCTAGTGGATTTCTAAATAGTGTTTGCATTAATAAACCACTAATAGACAATCCCATACCGATTAAAATTGCAACTATAGCTTTAGGTAGTCTGTAATTCAAAATAATGTAATTCCACGACTCTTTACTGCACGATCCATGAAGTAAACTTTGGTAAACCTCCTTTACAGGAATGTTGATGGAACCTAAGCTGATATTCATTAAAAACAATAAAACTACCCCAATTATTAGGATAGAAAAAAGTAAGGAATTGTTAATTTTATTATTCAATTTATTCTAATTTTTTAAAGAAAAAAGGACTGTATTTTGGAAGTAATTCGGGATGAATTATTTTAATCAAATCTTTTAATACCAAATCAGGACGGGTAGAAGCCAATTCAAAATAAACAATTCCACCTTTAGGTCCTTTATTAACCGCATACGAATATACTTTTTTATTTTTAAAACTTGCAAATTCAGCGTAATGGGTATTGCTATCACTCATTTGTTTTAATGAAGAAAAATCGCCTGGAGCAATCCAAAATTCAGCATTTTGACCTTTTTCAAATACTTTTTCGAAGGGTAAATTCAAACTCCCAAAACCTTTTGAATCTTTCCATAAATAGTTTGCTTTCGCGTCTTTTAAAAATAAGGAAGCCCAGCTTTCTCCTTGTGGAACGTACCATTGGTCTTGGTAAATGGCACCGCTTAAAACGGTTGGTTTGACAGTTGTTTTTTTTGCTAATGCTAATGCACTATTGTAATTGGATTCTATTGAATTAAATAATGTATTAGCTTTAGTATTTAAATCATATAAGGCTCCAAAAAACTTAATCCATTCGGCTTTTCCTAATGGAGATTGCTCGGTCCAATCGCCATTGATCAATACATTCAGCCCACTTTTTTTCAAATTATCAATAGTAGAATTGTTGTTGTTGATGCCAAATGTTACAATTGCATCTGGTTTCATGTCGATTAAAATCTCAGTATTCAAACTTTCATTTACACCTACTTCGCGAACCTCTCCTGCATCGATTCGCTTTCTAGTTTTAGTTGAAGAAATAAAATTGGTACTTGGAAATCCGATTAAGGTATTTTGAACATCCAGCATCTCAAGAGCTGGAATATGGGTGGTTGAGGTCACCACAATGGATTGAATAGGAATAGAAATAACCGGAAATTGTTTCAAACTATCAGGAACGATGCCGTCTTTTTCTTTTAAAATGTAAGTAAAACCGATGGTTGCTTCTGGCCAAGGCTTGGTTACTTTCATTACAGTAAATCCTTGGTAGTGATACAATTCAAGTCCTTTAGCATACTTTACACTATTGGCAACAGCCAAAATTTTATTATTCGCGTTCTCATTATTTGTTTTGCATCCTATGAGGAAAAGTAAATTTAATAGTGCAAAATAGTATAAAATATTGAATTTCATAAGGTTATTCAAATTGTGGCACAAAGGTAAAAGTTATGTTTGTTTTATTTACTTAAAACTTAAATTTTATTAAAATTACAAAATCAAAACCTTATATTTGCAGCGTATTAAGGTTGCTGTTTTAAATTTTTAAAACAGCATTAAAAGGGAAACAGGTGAGTGAATGAAATTCAAAATCCTGTGCTGTTCCCGCAACTGTGAGCTAATCAGCTTGTTGTTATCTACAAAACCACTGCCACGCTCTGCGAGGTGGGAAGGTCAACAACAAGACGCAAGCCAGGAGACCTGCCTATTACGTCGAGTATCAAACTTTCGGGAAAAAAGGTTTGGGTATGGTAAATTCTATACTTTTCTCCCCATTTTATTAAGATTATTAGTGCCGTTAAATGAAGAAAAAAGTGTATCACTTAGGTGCGTTTGCATTGTTATTTTGTATGACTACGTATGCGCAAGAACAAGAAAATCAATTAAAAGAAGTTGTAATTTCCGACTCAAAATTTGCTTTAGCGAAAGAAAAATCCGGAAAGGTAATAGTAAAAATTACCGCTGAGGAATTGTCTAAACAACCCGGAAAATCGATAGCTTCTATTTTAAGTACAGTTGTAGGGGTTGAAATTAATGGAAATCAGAGTAGTGGCGGAAAAAATTTAGGAAGTTACATTCGTGGTGGACGTAACCATCAAACGTTAATTATTATTGACGGAATTCCAGTTACCGATGCTTCAGGGGTAAATTTAGAATACGATTTACGGTATCTTACTGCAGAACAAGTAGAAAGTATAGAAGTGATGAAGGGTGCATCGAGCACGCTCTACGGTTCTGGTGCTGCTACAGGAGTTATCAATATTACTTTGAAAAAAGCCAGTAAAAAAGAATTATCTGGGAATTCCTTTTTTAGTTTAGGAACCCAAACTACTGCCGATAAAGTGAATTATCGTCCTCAGGATTTCAATCAGGGAATCAGTATGAATGGAACTATTGGAAAGGTAAACTATTTGGCGATGTTGAATAGTGTTGAAATTAAAGGAATTTCTGAAGCACAAGGAATTGATTTTGAACCCGATCAATTTTCCAAGATAGCTGCTTTATTTAAAATTGGTTTTAAACCTAATTCTAAATTCTCATTCGATTTCTTTACTAATTTCGATAAAATTAAAAATAACTACGATGGATTTTATGATAATTTCACTTCTGCAGACACCCCTTTAAATATAGCCAAAACTCAGCAATTTAGGTTTGGTTTTTCGCCTAAATTCAAATACAATAAAGGAGAATTAGTTTTTAATTCAGGTTATTCTATCAATGATAGGAACTATTCTTCATTAAACACTTGGTCGAATTCTATCGATAACAGCAGCTATACTTCCAAGTCTGTAAATTTAGATTTATTCAATAAATACAATTTCTCGAGTCGGTTTTTCTTGATTTTAGGAACCCAATTTCAGTTTAATGAAATGGATTCTCAATCGGAATTAATAGCAAAACAAAACGCAAAGTTCAATTGGTTTGATACTTATATTACCGCGGTTTATAACTCCGATTTTGGCCTGAATGTCAATGCTGGAGCTCGATACGACAGACACTCAATTTATAAAAATTATTCTGTTTATAATTTTAATCCGTCGTTTTCTTTATCAAATGTAGGTCTTAAACTAATTGCCTCTTATAGTACTGCTTACATTACACCAAGTTTGTACCAATTGTTTTCTCCTTATGGTAATTTAGATTTAACGCCAGAGAAAAACAATACAATTGAACTAGGATTTGAAAAGGAGTTATTGAATAAGATTCTTCAATTTAATACTGTTTGTTTTTATAGAGAAGAGAATAATTCTATTGGTTTTTACACTGATCCTGTAAGTTTCGAGTCTAATTATGCAAATATTGAAGGAAC
>CALPNL020000112.1 GCA_943324925.2 Chitinophaga pinensis
ATAATTACCCTTACCACCGATTACGGACTCAAAGATCACTTTGTGGGAGCTTTGAAAGGTAAAATATTGACTGAAAATTCAGAAGCTAAAATCGTAGACATTTCTCATAACATTGAACCTTTTAATACCGTTCAAGCGAGTTATATTATTGGAGCTTCTTATTTGAGTTTCCCAAAAGGAACCGTTCATTTAATTGGCGTTGACGCTGAAAAAAATAAAGAAAATCAACACCTAGCAATGCAATGGAACGATCACTTTTTTATTTGCGCCGACAATGGAATTCTAAGTATTTTGACTCAAAAAGTGGTTCCTCAAAAAATCGTAGCTATAAATATTCACGACCGTTTACCGGAAGAAGCAACTGATCTTGATGTGTTTGTTACCGTGGCGAGTCATCTTTCGAAAGGCGGTTTATTGAATGTTATTGGAAAAGAAATAACCACTATCAAAGAAGTTACCGAAATTCAACCTAGCATTGCAGCTGATAAAAATTCTATTAAAGGATACGTAATTTACATTGATCATTTTGGTAATGTGGTAACCAATATTTCTAAAAAGCTTTTTATTGAAGTTGGGAAAGGCAGACCGTATGAAATACCACTTTTACAAAATAGATTACAGAAGAAATCGAATCCTATAAAAAATATCTGGGCTAAATATTCCGATATTGGCAACGCTGGAAAATATCCAATTAAAGATTATGAAGGAGATAAATTAGCTATTTTTAACGAAGCTGGTTTTTTAGAAATTGCAATCTTTAGAAGTAACCCAATGAGTGTTGGAAGTGCATCGAGCTTGCTAGGATTGAATTATAGAGACACTATAACTATTCAATTTTTTAATCAGTAAAATATGTTTGTAAGAATTGTAAAAATGAGTTTTCATGAAGATAAGATATCCAATTTCTTAGAAAATTTTGAAGTTATAAAACAGAAGATACGAAACGCATCAGGAAATCGTTTATTAGAATTGTATCAAGATAAAACCGATCCCTGTATTTTCTTTACCTATAGTTATTGGGAAACCGAACAAGACCTAGAAAATTACAGAAATTCCGAACTTTTTTTCGAAATTTGGACCGATACAAAAAAACTATTTAACAAAAAACCAGAAGCGTGGAGCGTTGACAAAGTGGTTTCTTTGGTTTAAAAAATATAAAATGAAAGCAATATTATTTAGAGAGATTAGGTCCTTTTTCGGTTCGCCGATTGGTTACTTAGTAATCGCTATTTTCTTGATTCTTAACGGATTGTTTCTATGGGTATTCAATGGCGAATACAATATTTTAGATTCTGGTTTCGCTGATTTGAGTCCGTTTTTTACCATTTCGCCATGGATATTACTATTTCTAATTCCTTCTGTAACCATGAGAAGCTTCTCTGACGAAATGAAACAGGGAACTTTAGAATTGCTTTTAACCAAGCCATTAAGCATCTGGGAAATTGTAGGGGGGAAATTTTTAGGTTCTCTTTTATTGATTGTAATTGCTATAATTCCTACGTTCATTTATGTATATGTTATTTCTAAACTTGGAATCCCTGAAGGAAATATTGATATGGGAAGCACCATCGGATCTTATTTTGGCTTGTTGTTCTTAATTTCAGGTTATTGCTCCATTGGTATATTCACCTCCTCGTTGACCAATAATCAAATTATTGCCTTTTTGGTAGCCGTTTTATTGTGTTTTATCTTCTATTTTGGATTTAATGGAATTGCCAATTACCTTCCAAGTTTGGAAAATAGTATTTCCTACTTAGGTATGAACAGCCATTATAAAAGTATGAGTCGCGGGGTAATTGATACGCGCGATTTGTTGTACTTTTCTAGTGTAACCGTATTTTTTATGTCACTTACTGTTTTTAAATTAAAATCTTTAAAATTGTAATGATGAAAAATAAAAATCTAAAATCAGTACTATTTATAACGCTTGTTCTGGTTTTAATTAATCTAGCAGGCAACTTTTATTTTCAACGTTTTGACTTAACTGCAGATCAACGTTATACCCTATCTCCTACTACACTAAAAATAATTAAAGAGGCACAAGAGCCTTTAATTGTTGATGTTTTCTTAAAAGGAGAATTTCCAGGTGAAATGAAGAAATTGCAAACAGAAACCCAACAAATATTAGAGGAATTCAAAGCCTATAATTCAAATATTGTATTTCAATTTGTAAATCCATTAGAAGAAGAAGAAAAAAGAGACGCTACCATTCAAGCTTTTCTTGAAAGAGGATTAACACCTATAAATGTAACTTTAAACGACAAGGGAAAACAAACTCAAGAAGTAGCTTTTCCGTGGGCAATTGCCACTTATCACGGTAGAAGTGTAAAAGTTCCATTGTTGAAAAATATAATGGGCGCCTCCATTGCTGAAAAAGTAGTGAGCTCTGTTCAACATTTAGAATATGCATTTACGAGCGCTTTTAATTCGGTTACCAAACCCAAACAAAAAAAGGTAGCAGTAATTAAAGGAAATGGCGAATTAAACGATTTATTAATGGGTGATTTCATTAAGCAAGTTAAAGAGAACTGTTTTATCGGAACTTTCACTTTAGATTCTGTAGCCAAAAAACCTACTGAAACCTTAGCGGTATTAAAGAAATATGACCTTGCCGTTATTGTAAAACCTATTGAAAGATTTAGTGACGAAGAAAAACTTGTTTTGGATCAATTCGTTATGAATGGTGGTAAAACACTATGGCTAATTGATCAAGTAAACATTGAAATGGACAGTTTGTATAACGAATCTGGTTCCACGCTCGCCTTTCCAAACGATTTAAATTTAAATGATCTGTTCTTTAAATATGGAATAAGAATAAATCCTGATATGGTTAAAGATATTATGGCCGCTCCAATTACCCTTGCAACAGGAGAAAATGGCAGCGGAACGCAATACAATCAATTTCCATGGTTTTACTCGCCCTTAGTTTACCCTAAAGCTAAGCATCCTATTGTGAGTAATCTTGATGCTATAAAATTTGAATTTACTAATGGAATTGACACGCTTAAAAACGGAATTAAGAAAACCGTTTTATTGCAATCTTCCCCATATTCCAGATTAGTGGGTGCTCCTGTTGAAGTAAAATTAGAGATGGTCAATGACCGACCTGAACAAGCTGAATTTTTAAATAAAGGAAACCTTCCTGTGGCTATTTTATTAGAGGGAAAATTTCGTTCCGCATTTGAAAACCGAGTAATGCCTTTTCAAGAAAAGTCCTTCCAAAGTTTAGGTAAAACCAATAAGATGATTGTAATCTCGGATGGAGATATCATCAAAAATCAATTGGATAAAAATTACCAACCTTTAGAATTGGGTTATGACAAATGGACCAATAAATTATACGGAAACAAAGAATTTCTAATGAATTGTGTCAATTATTTATTGGATGACAACGGACTTATTAACATCCGAAGTAAAGTGGTAAATCTTCCTATTTTAGACAAAGAAAAAGTCTATGATAATTATACAAGTGCACAGATGGTAAGCGTAGGATTACCCTTACTTATCCTAGCAATTTTCGGAATACTTTTTACTTTCCTAAGAAAAAGAAAATACAGCAAATAATTGTTAATAAATTTGTTTTCACTATTTGATTAGATTAAGATATATTTGTAAAAATAAATAGAAATAATTCTGAAAAATTCAGATTTTAGATTGATTAAAAAAAGCCAAAGATGAAGTTTATAGTATCGAGTTCGTACTTATTGAAACAATTACAAGTATTAGGAAGTGTTATTAACAGTAGTAACACGCTACCTATTTTAGATAATTTCTTATTTGAATTGGACCACAAAACGTTGACTGTTTCTGCGTCGGATTTAGAAACTACCATGTCAGCAACTTTAGACATCGATTCTGAAAGCCAAGGTAGTGTTGCGGTTCCAGCAAAATTACTTTTAGAAATATTAAAAACATTCCCAGAACAACCCCTTACGTTTACTGTTGAAGAAAATAGTACTATTGAAATTAGTTCTAATTCAGGTAAATATGCTCTAGCTTATTCTCCAGGTAGTGAATTTCCAAAATCAGTGAATTTGGACAATCCATCAACTACATTGGTACCTGCAGAAGTTTTAGCAACTGCAATTAGCAAAACGATTTTTGCTGCTGGAAATGATGATTTACGTCCGGTAATGTCGGGAGTATTCTTCCAATTTTCACCAGAAGGATTAACATTTGTAGCAACAGACGCTCACAAATTAGTTAAATATGCAAGAACTGATGTAAAATCTTCTCAAGTAGCGGATTTTATTATGCCGAAAAAACCTTTAAATATTTTGAAAAGTATTTTAGGAACTTCAGATGCAGAAATCAAAATTGAATACAACGATAGTAATGCTACTTTTTCATTTGATAATTACATCTTAATGTTTCGTTTAATCGACGGGAAATATCCAAATTACGAAGCGGTTATTCCAAAAGAAAATCCAAATAAATTAATGATTGATAGAACTCAATTTTTGAATTCTGTTCGTCGTGTGGCAATTTTCTCTAACAAAACTACCCACCAAATTCGATTAAAAATTGCTGGTGCAGAATTGAACATTTCAGCAGAAGATATTGATTACTCTAATAAAGCAGAAGAAAGATTGACTTGTGATTATCAAGGTGATGATATGCAAATTGGTTTCAATTCAAGATTTTTAACAGAAATGTTAACCAATCTTCAGTCGGATATGATCATGTTAGAAATGTCATTACCAAACCGTGCTGGAATTTTAACTCCTGTCGACGGATTGGAAGAAGGCGAAACAGTGACTATGCTTGTAATGCCGGTAATGCTTAACAATTAACCAACCAAACCAATATAAAGTCATTAAATCCGGATTTTCTTAATTGAAATTCCGGATTTTTTTTATTTCAAATGGTGGGTTTATAACCAAGTAATTTCTTTGTAACTTTGCGGCTTGATTTTCAAACCTATGATTCAAAATGACACCATTGTAGCCTTAGCCTCTCCTTCTGGATCAGGAGCAATAGCTGTTATTCGTGTTTCTGGTGCTGAGGCTATTTCCATTTGTAAGTCTGTTTTTAGTTCCATTTCTGGTAAAGACATTAGCAAACAGAAGTCGCACACTTTGCATTTAGGACATATTGTTGATGGCGAAAAGTTAATTGACCAAGTTCTGCTTTCTATTTTTAAAGGCACTAACTCGTATACAGGCGAAAATACGGTCGAAATTTCCTGTCATGGTTCTACTTATATTCAGCAACAAATTATTCAATTATTACTTCGAAAAGGTTGCCGTATGGCAAATGCGGGAGAGTTTACTTTACGTTCGTTTTTAAATGGAAAAATGGATTTATCACAAGCAGAAGCAGTTGCCGATTTAATCTCGTCCGATAATGAAGCGTCGCACCAAATTGCGATGCAACAAATGCGTGGTGGATTTAGTAATGAAATTATGCAATTGCGTCAAGAATTATTGAATTTTGCTTCTTTAATCGAATTAGAATTGGACTTTGCTGAGGAAGACGTTGCTTTCGCAGATAGAACTCAGTTTAGAGAATTATTGAATCGTATTGAATTCGTATTAAAACGATTAATCGATTCGTTTGCAGTTGGAAATGTTATAAAAAACGGAATTCCGATTGCGATTGTGGGTGAACCCAATGTAGGAAAATCGACTTTATTGAATGCTTTATTGAATGAAGAACGCGCCATCGTTTCAGAAATAGCGGGTACTACGCGCGATACTATTGAAGATGAATTGGTGATTGGCGGCATTGGATTCCGATTTATAGATACGGCAGGAATTCGCGATACTGAAGATGTGGTTGAAAGTATTGGGATTAAAAAAACATTTGAAAAAATAGAACAAGCGCAAGTGGTGCTTTATTTGGTTGATGGTTCTCAGTTATCGGTTGATGGAAAATTAGATACGATTCTAGTTGAGGTCGGCAAAACAAGAAACCAGTTTCCACAAAAACCAATCTTGATTATCATTAATAAAATGGATTTGATTTCACCTGAAATAATTTCTAAAATCAATTCTAAACTTACAACTAGCAATCAACAACTTACAACTATTTACATTTCTGCGAAAGAAAATATTGGCGTTGATGGTCTTAAAAATCAGTTGTTATCTTACGTAAATACTGGTGCTTTACGAAATAATGAAACTATTGTGACCAATACCCGTCATTATGATTCGTTACTAAAAGCGTTAGAGGAAATTCAGAAAGTAAACTTCGGATTGCAAACCAATATTTCCAGTGATTTGATGGCAATTGATATTCGAGAAGCTTTATATCATTTTGGAATGATCACAGGAGAAGTCACTAACGATGAGCTTTTAGGTAATATTTTTGCCAATTTTTGTATCGGAAAGTAACGATATTTACAAATTACTTTCGGAATCGGTATTAAACTTTCGAACTATTTTTTTCAGCATTTCTTTTCTTGCAACGGA
>CALPNL020000113.1 GCA_943324925.2 Chitinophaga pinensis
AATATAGTCCATGAAACTGAAGAAATTTTTGAATTTGAATTGAATGCTAATATTGATTCTCCTGTTTTAGAATTGACAAAAAATTATCTCTATGAACCCAATAGCGCCATTATGAAATCCGGTGGTTTTAATGAAATTGGAATACAATATTCGCTTGGTAAACTTCACCCTCATTCTCATTTGTACACTTCTACCGAGTGCATTGACTTCCCCGGAAGAACATTTGAAATCCAAAAGGTTTTTCCCTATTCCAAAAAGGAGATGAAAGCCCATTTAGAAAATACAAAGGCAAATGTTACAACCCGAAATTTCCCTGATAGCGTAGACGATATTCGAAAAAAATGGAAGATAAAAGACGGCGGAACAACCTATTGTTTTTTTACAACCGACCTCAATAATGACAAAATAGTTTTACTTTGCACCAAAATAAATTAACATGAAAAACCTCTTATTAATTGGAATCTTGCTTTTTAGCCTTACCATAAATGCTCAAAAACCGTGTGATTATAGCGTAAATGTTAAAGACAGTCTAGGGACCTATAAAGAAACTAAAAGTGCTATTGTTCATGAATATATTTTTGGAAATACCTCAAAACATGTATTTTTCGCGTTGGCGCTAACAGATGAAATGCCTTCGTTAACCGTTCTGATCCTTCAAAAAAGTAAAGACTTTTTAAAAGTAAATTGCTTTGATAAAAACTCAAGAATTTACTTACAATTAGAAAACAATAAGGTAGTTACCCTAATTGCTGCAGAACAGGAGAATTGCGGTACCCCGGTAAAAGATGAGTTAGGATTTAATAACAGGATATTATCTGGAACTTTTTACTTTGTGAAAGGAACTATAGACGATTTAAAAACTTCCCCAGTTTCAAGTATGAGAATCAAATTTGCAACAGAATCTCAAGATTATATCATTAAAAAACTGCTACCTTCCGAAATGGATCTAAAAACCTATTTTCCAAGTAGCTATTTTATTGATTTTTTACCTTGCGTGATTGATTAGTTGCATTTCCATTTGAAAGTGGAATCGGTTAATCTGGGAAAGGTTATTTGGTTATTTTAAAATCCGTTCAATCTGTAATAATCAGTGGCAAGAATTAAGACTTTTGACTTAAAGACTAATTTTTAAAACCTTAAAGAAAGCACAGTTTTACGCTAAGTTCGCTAGAAAAAAAAAAGTGGAGTTAAATGTTACCGTTTCTGTTTATAGCTTCTTGCAAAAACCTACTCACACTTCCATTTAAAATTAGAAATAGGATCTAATTTTGCATTTTTGAGGTTGTAATGCCACCATTCTGAATCGAAAGATTGGAATTTTGAACCAATCATTATTTTTTTAAATAATGCCCTATTTTGTAAAATTTTCTCAGGAAAATTCTTGTAATCATGACTTGCTTCGGGTCCAAAGAAATCAAAAGGCGTTCCCATATCCAGTTCTTTCCCGTTGCTATCTACTAGTGTAATATCTAAAGCTCCTCCTCTATTGTGAATGGATCCTTTACTAGGATTAGCAACATAATTAGGATTAGAAACGATGGCCCACATTTTTTTCTGCACGTCTAAGGGGCGGTAGCAATCGTAAATTTTGATTCTATAACCGAGCTTCATAAATTTAGAATTGGCTTTCACAAGTGCTTTTGCAGTTTTTAAACGCAGATAACATTCAGCACAATCGTAAACTTTTGATTTCAAGAAATTAGCCTCAGTAGCATATTTCATATCGTAAACAAAATCGGCACTGTATTCTTTCAAATTTACAAAAGAAGAATCGCGAACTTCTGTTTTTTTGTTGTCTAGCAGTAGCTCTTTTGATTCATTATTTTGCAAAGTGGTGCTTGCCACTACAATTGATTTATCGTAGTATTTTGTTTTACAAGAAAACAATCCTACTACTACAAAAACGATCGCTATTTTTAATAAAATTCTCATTCTAAAAAATTAAATACGTTGCAAAGTAACGTAATTATTGACAATTATTACCGATTTCATTTATTTGATATTCATAATAATTCTCAAATAAAAAAACACTATGTACAATTTTGCACCATTTTTTGTACGATTAATCAAAAATGCTTACGTTAATTTGTAATATTAATTTATTTAATAAACTGTGTGCGCTCACAAAAAAAAAGGCTTTTTTTTTATAAATAGAATTTGTGTGCGGACACATTAAAAATTAACCAAACCATTAACCAATTTTAAACATGAAAAAATTATTACTTTTCAAAAATCAGGAATTTAAAGCAATACTACTCTTGGGATTGTTGTTTTTGTTTTCAAATAATAGCTGGGGGCAGCAAGTAATTGGATCTTTTCCTTATATGGATGGAGGATTTGAAGGTCAGACTGCAACCACAAGTATTAGTGGAACAGCCTCTACAACTGCTTGGACTGTTAGTAGTACCGGAAATTCTTCAACAAGAGCAATTGTAAGTGACGCTGCTATAGCTAGATCAGGAAGTAAATTTGCTAGCCATACAACAACAGCTACAACCGTAAGACTTCAATCTCCATATACTGCAACAGCTGCTTATGCCCCAGCTCCAAGTACTGCTTATATTGTTCAATTTTACTACAACACTATAACTGATCAAACAAATAGTATACAAGGATCTATTTATAATCCGACTGTTGCTGGCAATAACTCAAAAAGTGCTTTAGTAATCTCTACCTATATTTCTGGGGTATGGACTAAAGCTTATGTAGCATTAACTTCTAATACAGACGCAATATCCGCAACCACAAATTTTGCCGGAGTCAGACATTTATTAACAACATCATCTAATATAAAAATTGACGACTTCGTTGTTTATTCTGGGACATCAGTTGATGAAACTGCTCCCTCTCCCCCCTCTTCCCCAAGCGTATCAGGTTCAAATATAAGTTGGATAGCTTCAACTGATGTTGACGGAGGAGGATATGTTGTAGTTAGATATTCTTCAAATCCGAATGCCAACAATGATCCCAACGTAAATGGAATTTACGCCATTGGAAATACAATTACTAATGGCTCAGGAAGTTTAACTGGAACTGTAGTCTATGTAGGTACAGAAACTTCATTTACTGATAACGTCGTTGCTGGAGCTGCTTCTGGTGATTATTATAAAATTTATACTGTAGACAAAGCATTTAATTATTCAGAAGAAATTATTGGAACAGCAGTTATAAGTAACACCCCAACAATATCCTCAAATTATTCACAATTGGACTACAGTTACGTAAAAAACAATACTTCTAAAATACTTAATTTTAATTTAAGTGCATCATCACTGACTTCAGCTACTGGAAATATTGCTATTACGGCTACAGGTGGATATTTGGTTTCAACCTCTAGTTCTGGAACATTTACAAGTAGTATTAATGTTTCCTATTCAGGAAACTCTTTGTCTTCCACTCCTATATATGTGAAATTCTCTCCAACAATTTCTCAATCTTATACGGGCACAATTTCGTTTTCTGGAGGAGGAGCAACTTCAAGTATAACCATAACCGGGAATGGAAGTGATTATAACTTTGGAACATATAAATCAGTAGCCTCAGGAAATTGGTTATCCTCTGGAACGTGGAATAAATGGAATGGCACCTCATGGACAACTGCTTCAGATTTTCCTAATTCAGCAACTTCTGATGTATATATTTCAGGGGGGGGTACAGTTACTTATAATCCAGGCGCTTCTGGAACTACTGGTGTAAATTCTATTGCATCTGCTAAAAGTTGTAATAATTTATATATTGAATTAAATAGCACGTTAGTTTCAAATGGATTAGTAAATTCAGTAAAATGGTTAAATGTTTATGGTAATTTGGTTAATGTAGCATCAGGATCAACACTTGGAAACACCTCAACTGGAAATAATGCAGATGGTATATGTTTAAATATTTTATCCAATAACATGACAATAAGTGGGGGTGGTTCAATTAGTATTTCAAGAATCATTACCAATATAGCTAACACAAATTTAATAATAGATACAGATGTCACTTTAAATTATCATGGAAGTAGTAATGCAGGACATGCTACTGGTTTTTATATAGTTGCAGGAGACAATAATATACTTACCGTTAATACAGGTAAAACATTAACCTTTGCTCCATGGAGCTGTTTATTATATACTTCGGGAGGACATTCTACTTCATCAAATTTATCTCAAACGATAAATTTATATGGTACACTTACATTTGTTGATGGTGATCTTTCAGGAACACTTTCAACAAATATTCAAAATGGTTGGGCAGGTCATACCAATAATTATTTTTCAATGAACGTTAATAATTCTGCTATATCTACTTTAAATGTTTATAATGGAGGGGTTTTAAATGTAAGTGAATTTTATCCTAATGGAACGAATGCTTCAAATATTCCTGGTGGTGGAAATGTTGTTACAATAAACGTTGCAAATGGTGGAAAAATAAATGTAAGTAAAATTGCTGATTTTAGAAACATAAATCAAACCGTTACAGGAGGAGGAGAATTTAATTTATTATCAGGAGCTACTTTGAAAATTGGAGCTGCAAACGGAATTTCTAATTCGGCAACTACGGGTCCTATCCGAACAACTACAAGAGGATTTAATGTTGGATCTATTTATTCATATGAAGGAACATCAAGTCAAGTAACAGGAGATGGAATGCCTTCAAACGTGAATGGATTGACAATTAACAATAGCTCAGGAGTAACATTAACTTCGCCTGTTACTATTGACGGAAGTATTATAGTTTCATCAGGAACTTTAATCACTGGATCAAATAATTTGACATTAGGCACTAGTTCAGCAGCAACTTTTGGTCCTACATCTTCTTTATCAATTTCAGGTGGAATTACCAATTTTAACAATAGACCGGTAACTTTTCAATCAACTGTTGCGGGAACTGCCAGAATCGGAACTATAACAGGTTCTTTAACAGGAGATACTAATGTTACTGTAGAACGCTACATTCCTTCTGGTAAACGTGCTTTTAGATTATTAAGCCCAGCGGTAACAACTACTAACTTTATCTCAGGCAACTGGCAATTGGCTACACATATTACGGGTGGATTAGGAACAACCGGTTTAGGTTTTGATACTACTGAAACCAATAATCCTTCGATGTTTACGTATAACAACCAAGTGGCTTCAGGCTCGGGTTGGGAAGCAATTACCAACACCAATGCAACAAATTTAACAGCAGGGGTTGGATATAGAATGTTGGTTAGAGGAGATAGAACCACTACAAATATTACAGCTGCTACAACTGATAATATGAATGCAGCCATTACATTAAGTGCTACAGGAACCTTAAGAACAGGAACCGTAACCTTAAATGCAAGCAGCACACCGGCAATTAACAATCAAATAAATTCAACTACTGCCGATTATAGTTTAGTAGGTAACCCTTACCAAAGTGCAGTAGATTGGAATGCCCTAACAAAATCTGGTATCGACGCTTCGTATTATGCCTGGGATCCAAATATGGGTACATCCATACAAAGAGGTCGTTATGTTGTATTTAACGGTACGGTTAACAATGTAGACGGAGGAGTAGGTTCATCAAATGTGGGTCAATTCATCCAACCAGGTCAAGCCTTTTTTGTAAAGAATACGGTTCCAGGAACTGCGGGTATATTAACCTTCCAAGAAGCACACAAAGCTTCAACGAATGCCAATGTATTTAGAACCACTACTACTCCTACTTTGGCGGTAGCATTATATGATCCTAATGAACTAGCACTAGGTGGGTATCCAATAGATGCTACAAAAGCTGTTTTTAGTTCCGATTACTCAAACGAACTAGGACTAGGTGATGCCACAAAATTAGAAGCAGCAGGCGAAAACATAGCATGGTTTAGAAACAACACCAAACTAGCTATTGATGCAGCGGCTCCAGTAACGACTTCAGATGAGTTAGTAATGAAAACCCTACGTTTAGGAGCGAATAAGAACTATACGTTTAAAATTCAAACGACTAATTTTGATACTGCTTTAACACCGTATTTAGTAGATAATTTCTTAAATACACAAACTGAGATTACTACCTCACAAGTGTTTTTAGCATCATTTGCAACCACAAGCAATGCGACATCCTATAGCGAAAATCGTTTTAAAGTAGTATTCAGTGCTTCATCTACATTGAGTAATGACCAATGGGATGCTAAAACACTGCATATCTATCCAAATCCAGTGGTGGACAATCAGTTTACAATTGGCGTATCATCGTCAATTACGGACAAAGTAACTATTACCATTTACAATATTATAGGTCAATCGGTTTATCAAGTAAGCGCTACGCCAATAAACAACACAATTCAAGTTCAGCCAAATGTTGAATTAAAAGCTGGGGTTTACATGGTAGAAATGACCCATAACGGACAAACAAACACTCAAAAAATAATCGTAAA
>CALPNL020000114.1 GCA_943324925.2 Chitinophaga pinensis
AATAGATAGATTGGCATAATTTTGATTGTTAAATTGGTGGTAGAATCGACCAGTAACTCGCAATCGATCATCTGAAAATCCGTAGTTAATATCAGATCTGTATTCTGTTCGTTTTCCTTTTTCTTCACTTCGTTTATAATAGCTAAATCCTGTAGAAAAGTTATAACCTTGAACGGTATTAAAAGATAGGGAGCTTAAATCAAACAATCCAGCATAATTGAAACTCATTTTTTTGAATGAGTTTTTATAGTTATAACCAAATAGTAAACTGCTAATTTTAAACTTATTATTTTTATTATCAATAGAATCTAAATAGGTTTTAGAGCTTCGGATTAAATAAATACTATCTTTTTTTATGTAATCAATTGATTCTTCTGCGGTTAAAGGTATTGGTCTATTTTTATTCCAATAAACAGTGTCTTTTTTATTGGCGTTTTCTTCAAAACTAAGCACTTCATTTCCAAAAGTTTTCTTCTCAAATGCATTTAGAAATTCGTAATTACTAAATACATAATTGAATTTTCCGTTGAATTTGATTCCAAATATTCCAGCATTAAAGGACAAGCTTTGAGAGTTTTTTGCCCAAATTTTATTTTTAGAATTGTAACTGTAGTTTTGTTTTAAATTCATTACTTCTAAAAATTCATTCTTCATTCGATAGCCTTTAATATCCAAATCTACTGCGTAAATAGCCCAGCTATCATCAACTATATAAATGTAGCCTTCAAAAACGGGTTCTTTATCTCTTTTTGGAATGACTTTTATTTTACAAATTTGTTGTCGGTTTTCATCGAAAAAAGTGCCTTCTAGTTTGTATTTATAATAATTGAAAGCATTATTAGCGATAGGAGAAATCATGCTATTATTGAAATCGAGGGTATTGTTGTAAAAATCATATAAGGAAGATTCTGCCGTGTTATAGCTAAAACCGTTATTATTACCACTAATTTTTGAGGCAATAATTTTCTCTTTTAAGTTGTTTGGTTTTTCATAGGAAATTTTGGATACCGTTTCTGATAAGTAGATGATCCCGCTTCCAGTAGAATCTATATTTGCTCCCATTTGTTCGCCAAGATCTATTTTTTGACCAAATATTTTCTTTGGCAGATCTTTCACTTTAAATATACCTCTTGAATAAAAATCGGCTTTGAACTTTCCAGTTTTGTCAGAATTTTCTTTTTTGCTAGCAATAGCGCTTCTTATTATTGCATTGGCAGGATTTTCCTTTTGATTGATTACCACTTCATTTAAAGTATAATTCTCTTCAATCATTTTTACATTTAATAGGTAGGGTAGTTTCTCAATATCAATAGCAATTTTTTGAGTTTTGAATCCCAGGTATTGAAAAACAAGGGTGTGTTTTCCATTTTTTTTAATATTCAATTCGTAAATACCATTGTCGTTTGAGGTAGTCCCGTTGTAAGTATTTGATGAAAAAATAGTTACAAACGGAAGTGGATTTCCTTTCTCATCTGTTACGGTTCCTTTTACTTGAGCAAAATTAGAAATACAGGCTAATAATAATAAATAAGTAATTTTTTTCATAGATTATTTGTTTTTAAAGGAAACGACGAATATTAGTAATCAATGTTACAATTTAAACCGATTAGATTACAAAAAGGATTGTAAAGCCAAATCGTAACTGTTTAGTCCAAAACCTATTATTATCCCTTTAGCGTTTGCTGAAATAAAAGACTGATGACGAAAGGTTTCTCTGGAAAAAGTATTGGATATATGAACTTCAATTACGGGAGTGGAAATTGCTTTTACAGCATCACCTATTCCAATAGAAGTATGAGTGTAGGCGGCTGCGTTTAAAAGGATGCCATCGTAGGTAAAACCTACTTCCTGAATTTTTGATATTAATTCACCTTCAATATTGCTTTGAAAATAGTCCAACGCTAAACTTGGATATTTGTTTTTTAAAACAGAAAAGTAGTCTTCAAAAGTTTGATGACCATAAATTTCAGGCTCCCTTTTCCCTAGGAGATTTAAATTAGGCCCATTTATTATTATGATTTTCATTTTTTTTTAGTAAAAATAAGAAATCTTGTAGATTATAATTGTTTTAATATTGTTAAAACTAATTAAACCTATTTGAATTGGATTAGTTATTAGTAAGTAACATACTATTTTGTTAATAATTATATCCTTCTACATCGATTGAAATATAGTATTGTTAATAAAATTGTTAATAACTGTAGTGTTAATTTGTTAATAATGAATTTTTAAAATAGCTAATTTTACTATTATTAATTTTAAACAACACTAAAATGAAAAAAATTATTTTAACTGCTGCTGCAGTATTTGCATTTAGCTTTGCTAATGCGCAAATTAAAACTGACGCTGGTACTTTTACAAAACCTACTGCTGGAAGTACTCAAGTAGAGGTGTCTTTTTCACCAGATGTAACTGGAAGCCCTTCAATGTTTTCATTGCCAAATTTTTATGGATCTACAACTCCTGGTGTTAAAGTTAGAAAATTTAGTAGCGACACTAAAGCAATGAGATACATTGCTAATGTTTCAATGTCAAAAGCTAATTCTAATGCAGATACTGATTTCACAATGGCGTTAGGTGTAGGTGTTGAAAACCATATGAAAGGGGCTGAAAGATTATCAACCTATTGGGGATATGAAGGTAATGTAGGATATAGCTCTATTGCTACAGAAGCAACTTCTCCAATGTCTCCAGCTTCAAGTACAGCTACTCTTGGTCTTTCCGGGCAAGTATTTACAGGTTTTGATTATTATATCATGCCAAATATTTATTTAGGATGTGAACTAAATTATGGATTAGCGATACTATCAACAACTCCTAAAGGCGGAGAGGCTTCTACTAGTATTAAAGTACAGCCAAGCGTATTACCGGCAATGAGATTAGGATGGAGATTCTAATTTTATAAACTACAATTTAAAACCACGCATATAGCGTGGTTTTTTTATGATAATATTTAATTAAAATAATTGTTAATAAACTGTTGATAAAGTTGTTAACAACTCTAATTAATACTGTATTTATTGGGTTTTAAAATTTATAAATTTGATTATTATTAATTTTAAACTACATTAAAATGAAAAAAGTTTTATTAACTGCGGTTGCAGTATTCGCATTTAGCTTTGCTAATGCACAAGACACTAAATATGGTGTTAAAGGAGGTTTGAACATGTCAAATAATTCAGCTGATGGATCTAAAAGTATTACCTCTTTCCATTTAGGAGGTTTTGCTCAATTCAAAATGAATGATAAATTCGCTATTCAACCTGAATTATTATATTCTGCACAAGGTGCTAAATCTGATTTTGGAACATTTAATTTAAATTACATTAACATTCCAGTTATGGCTAAATATAATGTAGCTGATGCTTTCAGTATTGAAGCTGGTCCACAAATTGGTTTCTTAATGTCTGCTACATTTGCATCAGTAGATGTAAAAGAAAATTGTAACTCAACTGATTTTGGTTTTAATTTAGGTGCTGGTTATGACTTAAATGAAACTATGTCATTAGGTTTACGTTACACAATGGGTTTATCAAATGTTGAAAAAGACGTTGCTGGTCAAGCAAGTAATTCAAAAAACTCTAACATTCAATTGTCTTTTGGATATAAATTCTAATTAGAATTTAAATTACAATTAAACCACGCTTTAGGCGTGGTTTTTTTATTAAAATAGTTTTCCTTTGTAATAATGAATTGGACTACGTATATTAAAAGTTATCAATCCTATTTGAGAATTGAAAGAGGAATGTCGAAAAATACCATCGACAATTATTCTTTCGATATCGAGCGGCTTTGTCTTTTTCTTGAGGAGAATTCAATTTCCGTTTCTCCAATTACAATTAGCGAAGAGACTATTCAACAGTTCGTTTATCACATTGCAAAACAGTTAAATGCTAGGTCGCAGGCGAGAATAATTTCGGGTTTAAAGAGTTTTTTTTCCTATTTGATTTTTGAAGATTATCGGTCAGACAATCCCTTGGAATTAATTGAAACCCCAAGAATTGGAAGAAAACTCCCAGATACCTTATCGATTGTTGATATTGACCGACTTATTGCAGCTATTGATTTAAGTTCCAATGAAGGAGAGCGGAATAGGGCCATACTTGAGACACTTTACGGTTGTGGATTGCGTGTTTCTGAATTGGTAACTTTAAAAATATCGGATCTTTTCTTTGAGGAAGGTTTTATAAAAATAACGGGAAAAGGGAATAAGCAACGTTTTGTTCCAATTGGTTCTTACACCCAGAAATACATCGAGATTTATAAAGACAATATTAGATCTCATTTAAATATACAAAAAGGGCATGAAGATACTTTGTTTTTAAATAGGAGAGGGCGTCAATTAACAAGAGCAATGATATTTACAATAATAAAAGATTTGGCGGTAAAAATCGATTTAAATAAAACCATTAGTCCACATACCTTTCGACATTCTTTTGCAACCCATTTACTTGAAAATGGTGCCGATTTGCGATCCATCCAATTAATGCTCGGTCATGAATCGATTACCACAACTGAAATATATGTGCATCTAGATAGAAAACATTTGTCGGAAATCATGAATATGTTTCACCCTAGAAAGTAATTTTAGATTTATTTTAAAAAAAAGGCTTACTAATAAAATTAATAAGCCCTTGAATTATATATAAAGAAAACTATTTCGCAATATTTACAGCTCTAGTTTCTCTAATTACCGTTACTTTAACTTGACCAGGATAGGTCATTTCGGTTTGAATTTTTTGTGAAATTTCAAATGATAAAGTTGCAGCATTGTCATCTGATACTTTTTCGCTTTCTACAATCACACGTAGTTCTCTACCGGCCTGAATTGCGTAGGCATTTTTAACTCCATTGAATCCAAATGCTACTTCTTCCAAATCTTTTAATCGTTGGATGTAAGAATCCAAAACTTGTCTTCTTGCTCCAGGGCGTGCACCTGATATAGCATCACAAACTTGGATAATTGGAGATAGTAATGACTTCATTTCAATCTCATCGTGGTGCGCTCCAATGGCATTACAAACTTCTTCTTTCTCACCGTATTTCTCAGCCCATTGCATTCCTAACAAGGCGTGTGGCAAATCACTTTCAGCATCCGGCACTTTTCCGATATCGTGTAATAAACCAGCTCTTTTTGCTAGTTTAACATTCAAGCCTAATTCTGCCGCCATGATTCCACAGAGCTTAGAAACTTCTCTTGAGTGTTGCAATAAGTTTTGTCCATAAGAAGAACGGTATTTCATTCTACCAACCACTTTAATCAATTCTGGGTGCAATCCGTGGATACCTAAATCGATTACCGTTCGTTTACCTACTTCAATAATCTCATCGTCAATTTGTTTTGCCGTTTTAGCAACTACTTCTTCAATTCTTGCTGGGTGAATTCTACCGTCAGTAACTAATTTATGAAGTGCCAAACGAGCAATTTCTCTTCTCACAGGGTCAAAACAAGATAAAATAATTGCTTCTGGAGTATCATCAACAATAATTTCTACGCCTGTTGCTGCTTCTAAAGCTCGAATATTACGTCCTTCACGACCAATAATTCTTCCTTTTACGTCGTCAGATTCAATATTGAAAACAGAAACGCAATTTTCTACTGCCTCTTCTGTACCTACTCTTTGGATAGTGTTGATGATTATTTTCTTCGCTTCTTGTTGCGCAGTTAACTTGGCTTCTTCTATGGTGTCTTGAATTTGAGCCATCGCTTTGGTTTTGGCTTCCGCTTTTAAACCTTCTATTAATTGATTACTTGCTTCTTCTGCTGATAAACCTGAAATTACTTCCAACTGGTTTAACTGGCTTTTATGCATTTTTTCAACTTCAACTTGCTTCTTATCAAGAATTTCAATTTTGGAAGTGTATTCAGCTGTTTTAGCTTCAAAATCGTCATTGATTTTTTTGGCTTTAGCCAATTCATTTGAAATTTGAGATTCTTTATCGCGAACTCTTTTCTCAACTTCGGCAACCTTTCTTTCTCTTCCCAGAATTACTTCTTCGTGTTCCGATTTTAATTCAATAAACCTTTCTTTAGCTTGAAGAATTTTATCTTTTTTGATGTTTTCTCCTTCTAAATTTGCGTCTTTTAAAATTGAAGCGGCTTCTTTTTTAGCATTTTGAACTAAACTTGAAACACTGCTTTTTTCCATCACTTTTGCAAGAATAAATCCCCCTGCAACCCCAACTATTCCCGAAATAATTATAATTAATGTACTGTCCATGTTTGTGTAAAATTTATATATAAAAAAAGCCTACATTAGATT
>CALPNL020000115.1 GCA_943324925.2 Chitinophaga pinensis
AAGAGGATATCGCACCACAATTCAAAAATTTGATCCCTATATCAATGTGGATCCAGGAACCCTTAACCCTTATGAACACGGAGAATGTTTCGTAACTGATGACGGCGCAGAAACCGATTTGGATTTAGGGCATTATGAGCGTTTTTTAAATGTTCCCACTTCTCAGTCTAATAATGTTACTACCGGGAGAGTTTATCTTTCCGTTATTGAAAAAGAACGTCGCGGTGAATTTTTAGGAAAAACAGTTCAAGTGGTTCCTCATATTACCAATGAAATTAAAGAAAGAATGCAATTGCTTGGTAATTCAGGTAATTTTGATATTGTGATTACTGAAATTGGAGGTACTGTTGGTGATATCGAATCGTTGCCATATATAGAATCTGTTCGTCAATTGGTTTGGGAATTAGGTGAAAATAACGGAATTGTTATCCATTTGACTTTGGTACCTTTCTTAGCTGCTGCGGGAGAATTAAAAACAAAACCTACGCAACATTCTGTTAAAACATTGATGGAAAGCGGTATAAAAGCAGATATTTTAGTTTGTAGAACAGAACATGAATTGTCGGAAGAGTTAAGAAATAAATTGGCTTTATTTTGTAATGTAAAAAGAGAAGCCGTTATTCAATCTATCGATGCGTCTACGATTTATGAAGTGCCAATTTTAATGCAGCAAGAAGGTCTTGATGTGGTAGCATTGAAAAAATTAGATTTACCTCAAAAATCAAATCCAGATTTAGCCAATTGGAATACCTTTTTAAGCCGATTGAAAAATCCTAAGCATACTGTAAATATTGGATTAGTTGGAAAATATGTAGAATTACAAGATTCTTACAAATCGATATTAGAAGCCTTTATTCATGCTGGCGCTGCCAATGAGACTAAAGTAAATGTAGTTTCTATTCACTCCGAATATTTAGACTCAGAAAATGCCTCTGAAAAATTGAAAGATTTGGATGGAATATTAGTTGCACCCGGTTTTGGAGGTCGCGGAATTGAAGGTAAAATTGAAACGGTAAAATTTTCTAGAGAAAATAATATTCCATTCCTTGGAATTTGTTTGGGAATGCAAATGGCGGTTATTGAATATTCTAGAACTATTTTAGGACATGAAGATGCCAATTCAACTGAGATGAACGAAAAAACGACCAATCCAGTTATCGATTTAATGGAAGAACAAAAAACCATTACCGATAAAGGAGGAACGATGCGTTTAGGAGCTTGGAAATGTGACATTAAAGAAAATACATTGGCACACAAAATATACGGACAAACTAGTATTTTGGAACGCCACCGCCATCGTTACGAATTTAATGGTGATTATTTAGAAGCCCTTGATAATGCTGGTTTAAAAGCCTCAGGAGTTAATCCGGATACCGGTTTGGTAGAAATTGTTGAGATTGAAAATCATCCCTTTTTTATTGGTGTTCAATACCATCCAGAATATAAAAGTACGGTAGACAATCCTCATCCTCTTTTTGTGAGTTTTGTTGCTGCTGCTGTAAAATCAAAATAATATTGTATTTTCGATTTCGAAATCGACTTTAATAAAAGTAAAATGGAAGAAAAAAAATTAGATTTAAATTCAATTATTGGCTTTGTACTTATTTTTGGAATTTTGATTTGGATGATGTATCAAAATCAACCTTCAAAAGAACAATTAGCAGCTGAAAAAGCCAAAAAGGAACAAGCAGCTTCGTTAACTACTGTTAAAGTTGCAAATGCAATTGGGACTTTAAATCAAATAGATACTACTTCTGCTAATGTGGCTCAAATCGAAAAACTTAAAAAGTCATTAGGTAATTTTGCTTATTCTGCGACTTTAGCTTCTGCAAAAGATACTGTAACTACTATTGAAAATGAGTTTGTACTTCTTAAAATCTCCAATAAAGGGGGGTACATCGTAGAGGCGGTTTTAAAGAATTTTGAAAAATTTAAAAAAGGTTCAGGACAATTAGTTGAATTAATTAAAGACAATAATTCTCAATTGAATATTCAATTGATTACCAATGATAATCATACTTTAAATACTAAAGATTTATTTTTTGAGCCTAAACTTACTAAAGTTGGTGCCAATCAAATTCTTACCATGCGATTAAAAGCAGGTGCTAATGAGTTTTTAGAATACCAATACGAATTGAAACCAAATGAATATATGGTTGGTTTCAACTTGCGTTCTCAAGGTTTAAACAAAGTATTAAATACTTCCAAACCACTTGATTTAGAATGGGATTTAAAAACCTATAGAAATGAGAAAAGTATTTCTTACGAAAATAGATACACCTTATTAAACTATGAATATGGTGATGAGAAATTTAATAATGTAAGTGATGGCGAAAACCAAGAAGAAACATTAGACAAAGTTAAATACATAGCTTACAAACAACATTTCTTTGCTTCAATTTTGATGACCGAAACGCCATTTGAGAAAGCAGTTTTAAAGTCAAATAAGTTAGTTATTGACGAAAATAAAGATACTATTTTTGTTAAGCAATTCAATTCAAAAGTGCCGTTAGCCTTCTCAAATGGAGAAGTTAATTATAAAATGAGTTGGTATTTTGGACCATCAGATTATAAAACGCTAAATAATTATGATAAAAATATTGAAAAAATAATTCCACTTGGTTGGGGAATTTTTGGATGGATTAACAAGTTTATTTTTATTCCTTTATTTGGGTTTTTGAGTTCTTACATTGCTTATGGTATTGCAATTATCATCTTTACAATTATCATTAAAATTGCCATGTCGCCGATAACTTATAAATCATTTTTATCTCAAGCTAAAATGAAAGTGCTTCGACCTGAAATTAATGAGTTGAATGAGAAATTTCAGAAAGAGCCTGCGAAAAAACAACAAGAAACAATGAAGTTGTACAGTAAAGCAGGGGTAAATCCAATGGCTGGTTGTATACCTGCCTTGATTCAGTTACCTTTTATGTATGCCTCATTTCAGTTTTTTCCATCTGCATTTGAGTTAAGACAAAAAGCTTTTCTTTGGGCAGATGATTTATCTTCATTTGATGAAATCATGAAACTGCCATTTCACATTCCTTTGTATGGAAGTCATATAAGTTTATTCCCAATATTGGCCGCTATTGCTATTTTCTTCTATATGAAAATGACCTCTGGCGATCAACAAATGGCTGCTCCAACTCAAGAAGGTATGCCAGATATGGCGAAATTGATGAAAATTATGATTTATGTTTCCCCATTAATGATGTTAATTTTCTTTAATAGTTATGGTGCAGGATTGAGTTTGTATAACTTTATATCCAATTTAATTACAATTGGAATTATGTTAGTCATCAAGAATTATATTGTTGATAATGATAAAATTCATGCTCAAATTCAAGAAAACAAATTAAAAGAACCTAAGAAGCTCGGTAAGTTTCAAAGTAAAATGCAAGAAATTATGGAACAAGCTGAAGCTCAAAAAAAGGCACAGCAAAAAAAGAAATAATTTTAAAGCACTCCTAGAGTGCTTTTTTTAATAAGGACATTATTTTTATAGTAATTAGTATTAGTTTGAAGTATTAAATAATAGTTTATGAATCAGTTAATTAAAATAGTATTTCTTCTTTATTCAGTTTCTTTTTTTGCACAAAATGAGATCAATAAATTAGATGCCAATGGTAAAAAAGTGGGTTTATGGAAAGGGGTTTTTGAGGATACGAAACGTCCAAGATATGAAGGGACTTTTGATCACGGTAAAGAAGTAGGGTTGTTTAAATTTTTTGATAATACCATAGCATCTAATTTAATTGCAACCAGAGAATTTAATACTATTGACAATTCAGCGTATACTATTTTTTATGATGTCAATAAAAATAAAATTAGCGAAGGAAAAGTACTAAACAAATTATACGAAGGATTGTGGATTTATTATCACAAATCTTCAAAAGGGATAATGACTTCCGAAAATTATAAAAACGGTAAGTTAGACGGAACGAAAACCATTCATTTCAAATCGGGAAAAGTAGCTGAAATTTCAAATTACAAAAATGGAATCTTAGATGGTATTTATATTAAAAATGATGAAAGTGGTGTCGCTTTAGAAGAATCATTTTATGTGAATGGTGAATTGAACGGAATTACTATTTATAGAGCACCAGACGGATTAGTTGTTGCTAAAGGTAAATTTAGAAAAGGATTAAAAGTGGGTATTTGGCAGTTTTTTGAAAATGGAAAATTAGAAAGTGAAGATAATTATGATCAGCCAAATAGAATAAAATCAAAGCGTAATAAATAATAGTATTCGATAAATTCATTTAAGAAGATGAAACGAGTTGTAGTTGGACTTTCCGGTGGTGTTGATTCTAGTGTTGCGGCTTATTTGTTGCAGCAACAAGGCTATGAAGTCATTGGACTTTTTATGAAAAATTGGCACGATGACTCGGTTACTATTTCCAATGAATGTCCATGGTTAGAAGACAGTAACGACGCTTTATTAGTTGCTGAAAAATTGGGTATTCCTTTTCAAACCGTTGATTTAAGCGAGCAATACAAGGAAAAAATCGTTGATTATATGTTCAACGAATATGAAAAAGGGAGAACTCCAAATCCAGATGTACTTTGTAATCGAGAAATTAAATTTGATGTCTTCATGAAAATCGCAATCAATTTAGGAGCCGATTATGTAGCTACAGGTCATTATTGTAGAAAAGGAGAAATTGATACCGATGGAAAGAAAGTATACCAATTGCTTTCTGGCGTGGACACTAATAAAGACCAGTCTTATTTTTTATGCCAATTATCACAAGAACAGTTGGCAAAATCTTTGTTTCCAATTGGTGAATTAACTAAGCCAGAAGTTCGTGAAATTGCTGCTCAGATGAATTTGATAACCGCTGAAAAGAAAGATTCTCAAGGTTTGTGTTTCATTGGAAAAGTAAGATTACCTGAATTTTTACAGCAAAAATTAGAAAAGAAAGAAGGCTTAATTGTACAAATAGATTCACTTGATCCAATATACAACCAAGAGTCAACAGAGTTCGAATCGGAAGAAGAAAAATTAGCTTATGAATCTCGGACTTTATCCTATGGACCCAATATGGGGAAAGTGGTGGGAAAACATCAAGGGGCACATTTTTTTACTATTGGTCAACGCAAAGGATTAAATGTAGGAGGAACAAAAGAACCTTTATTTATTATTGCCACCAATGTGGATACCAATACTATTTATACTGGTTTAGGAAGTGAACATCCTGGATTGTTTAAGAAATCGCTGTTCGTCCAAAAATCAGAGGTGCATTGGATTAGAGAAGACTTGGCTATTGCAAATGGTACTACTATGGAGGTGATGGCTAGAATTCGTTACCGTCAAGCATTACAAAAAGCAACACTTCACCAATTCGAAAGTGGCATGTATGTAGAATTTTTCGAGCCACAATCTGCAATTACCGAAGGCCAATTTGTAGCTTGGTATAGCAATGAAGAATTAGTTGGTTCGGGAGTAATTTCATAAGTTTGTAATCTATTTTAAAAGCAAATGAAAAAAACAGTATTGATTATTGTCTTATTAATTTCAGCTTTTAGCTATTCGCAAGAAGAAGCTTGGGTTTATTTTAAAGACAAACCAAACAGTCAATATTACCTCACTAATCCACTTCAAATGCTATCACAAAGAGCTCTAAATAGAAGAGCTATTCAAAATATTCCATTGGATCTTAAAGATGTTCCAATTCACCAACCATATGTGGATCAAATATCGTCAATCTCAGGAATTACTGTTAAAGCAAGTTCTAAGTGGATGAATTGTTTGCATATTCGTGGTAGCCAAACAGCAATTCAATCATTAAGATCACTTTCATTTGTAGATTTTATTTCATTTGCAAATACTACTTTAAATAGAACTGGAAAATTATCGAATTCATCCAATTATTCAGCTATAAATAAAGAATTAGAATCGCAAGTGTCCTACAATTATGGGACCTCAGAAAATCAAATTCAAATGTTAAATGGAAATTATTTGCACCAGCAAAACTATACCGGATCGGGAAAAGTAATCGCTGTTTTAGATGCTGGTTTTCCAGGAGTTGACAGTGCTTCCCCTTTTCAAAGGTTAAGAGAAAACAATCAATTACTTGGCGGCTATAATTTTGTGGATAGAAGCACCAATTATTATGCTATGAATTCCCATGGAACACAAGTTCTTTCTACAATGGGCGGATTTGTTGAAAACCAGTTGGTTGGAACTGCACCTGATGCTTCTTATTATTTATTTGTTACTGAAGACAGTACATCTGAAGCGCCATT
>CALPNL020000116.1 GCA_943324925.2 Chitinophaga pinensis
AAAAATAAAAAAAAATGAAAAAATATCTTTTGGGTTTTCTTTTCGGTATTAGTATATCAATTTTACTTGCATTCAAAGCCTCAACATTTGAACCTACTTCAACAACAGCAGAAATAAATAAAATAGATGGCTTACATGTTTTTACCGATTGTATACCAGTACTGCCTTATGATAGTATTGGAACACTTGGAATTAGTTTTATTCTCGACACACAATATGAATCAATCAGAAGTAATTTTATCAAAAAAGCTAAAAATAAATACCCAAGTGCTGATGGATTAATTTTAAACTTAAATAAGAAAGGGATCGATAAGTGTGTAGTTATTAAAATGAAATAAATCACACTATAATTTATAATGTTTTTTATTTTCTTCTTCTAATATTGTTCGTACCAGCTAAATTTATCTTGTACGATTTGTGCTTTTTCTTTTGTCAAATACTCTAAAAAAGCTTTAGAAACTGGAGAATGCTTTTTGCCTTTTAACCATATTAAACTCCAAGTTGTTTTAATTGGGAGACCTTTGATAGGAATGATTTTTAATTCGTTATTATGAATTTCATTTTTTATTCCGATTAATGGCATTATTGAATATCCTAAACCAGCCAATAATGATTGTTTTACGGCTTCATTGGAAGTCAATTCCATTTTTTTCAATACTGAAATATTATTACCAGCTATAAAACTTTCCATTGTTTGTCTTGTTCCAGAACCTTTTTCCCTAAATATCAATGGCAAATCTTTGAAGGAATCTTCAATGTTAGCTCCCTTTTTTAAATTTAATTCGTTACTACCTACTAAAAACAACTTATTTTGAAGTAAATCTAATTGTTCAAAATTTAAGGTGTTCGGTAAGATAGAAACAAGCGCAAAGTCAACTTCGTTATTTTCCAAGCTCTCAATAACTTTATTCTTATTTGTAACATCCATCATTAATTCAATACCAATATGTTTCTGCATAAAATGGGATAAAAAATAAGGCATCACATATTTTCCAGTTGAAACTACAGAAATTTTTAAACGCCCTGTTAATTTACCTTTGAAAGCTAAAGTTTTATTATTTATAGCGTAAACTTGATTGATAATATTTTCAGCTGCTTCTGCAATTTCTAAACCAAAATCTGTGATATATATTTTTCGCCCAACCACTTCTGTAAGAGGAATATCAAACTGTTCTTGAAAATTCTTCAACTGAATAGAAACCGCTGGTTGAGTAAGATGTAATTCTTCCGAAGCCTTTGTTACGCTTTTTGTTTGCACAATTTTCAAAAAAATTTGCAATTGATTCAATGTATAGTTCATAAATAAATTATATGTATAACATTACAAAGATAAATAAAAATTTATGAATTAGAATAATCAAATTTGCAGTGATAAATAAATTCCAATTTCATAAATGTAAATTGTAAGAAAAAAATTAATAATAATTAAGTGCAATAAAATAAATTAATATTATGAATTTAATTGTGATAAAAACTGGCCTATTTTTTTTATTAATGGTAGTCTTATTTATAACAGCTTTTACAGCTAATGACGAAGTCTACATTAAAATATTATCATCACTAGCAATAATTACGGGAGCTTTAATATTAAAATTATTAACACCTAAAAATTCGAAAGAGAATGAATAAAATTGAAAAATTAAAACTAATTGAAGGTGATTTTTCCTTTAATGAGGCCAAAGAAATTTTAACAAGTATGTTTAACTCCAAAATCAATTTTCATAACATCCAAAATTGGAGTTCCCAAGAGCGATATGGAAAAGATGATGAGACAGCACAAAAAAAAATTCCACTACTAAAACACGAAATTGAAAAGTTGGAGAAAATAATTTTAGAGGCTAAAGCCAATAATAAAAAACTGATTATAAAATCGGAAATAATTATTTCATTAAAAGAAGATTAATGTTTCAAGGAAGAAATATCCTAATTGCAACAAAACATAAAAAGGAAAAAGCAATTGCCCCAATTTTAGAAAAAAAATTGGGCGTAAATTGTTTTGTATCTACTGATTTAGATACTGATAAATTAGGAACATTTACCGGTGAGGTTGAAAGAAAAGAAAATCCAATTACTACTGCTCGAAATAAATGCTATATGGCAATGGAATTAATGGATTGTGATTTGGCTATTGCAAGCGAAGGATCTTTTGGATCTCATCCGACAATATTTTTCGCTCCTGCCGATGATGAATTTTTACTTTTAATTGATAAGAAAAATAATATTGAAATAAGCGTACGAGAATTAAGTTTAGAAACTAATTTTAATGGCGCGGAAATAAAAACAAAAGAAGAACTTCAAGAATTTGCGTCGGTTTCAAAATTCCCTTCACACGGCCTAATTCTTAGAAAATCAAAAGAGGAATTAGAAGGAATTACTAAAGGAATAATTGATGAGAAGTTACTTTATGATACTTTTTTAAACCTAATTAAAAATTTCGGTACCGCTTATATTGAAACCGATATGCGAGCCATGTTCAATCCAAGTCGGATGAAGGTGATTGAAAAAGCCACCTTGAAATTAGTTAAAAAAATAAAATCAGTATGTCCAAATTGTAAGACACCCGGATTCGGAATTGTAGATAGAAAAGTAGGTCTACCATGTAATCAATGCCGATTTCCTACCAAGTCAACTTTAAGCTATACCTATATCTGTCAAAAATGTAATTATAAAAAAGAAGAAGAATTTCCAAATGAAAAACAAACTGAAGATCCAATGTACTGTGATATTTGTAACCCTTAAATAGAATGATAACTACAGATATAAAAAAAGCTAAAAAAACACTTAAAAAAAATAAGCTTGTAGCAATTCCAACAGAAACTGTTTACGGACTTGCTGGAAATGCCTATGATGAATCTGCACTTGTTGAGATTTTTAAATTGAAAAACAGACCTTTTTATAATCCGCTAATAGTTCATATTAAGTCGGCTTCAAGTATAAGCGATGTAGCTAAAGACATCCCTGAAAGTGCAATGATTCTGGCTGAAAAATTTTGGCCTGGCCCATTAACATTAGTTTTAAAAAAGCAACCCCATATATCAGATTTAATTACAGCCGGTAAAGATACTGTAGCTGTAAGAGTTCCTAATCATCATTTAGCACTGGCACTATTAGAAAAACTTGATTTTCCTTTAGCTGCACCCAGCGCAAATCCATTTGGATCAATAAGCCCTACCAATGCCGACCACGTTTTTAATTATTTTGGAGTAAAATTAGAGGTAATTTTAGATGGTGGAGAATGCGAAAAAGGGTTGGAATCTACCATTATTGGTTTTGAAAACAATCAACCTTTTTTGTACAGACACGGGTCTATATCTTCCGAGGAAATTGAAAAAATTACCGGTAAGTTGAATACAATTACAAATAGTGAAAAAACTCCAAACGCACCTGGAATGTTGTCTAGACATTACGCTCCAAATACAGATACTTACCTCACTAATAATGTTGTGGAGTTAATTAAATGTTTTAAAGGAAAAAGAATTGGAATTTTAGTATTTAAAAATCAAATTAATAGCAAAGGTATTATTCATAAAGAAATATTATCAAAATCGGGCGATTTGAATGAAGCCGCAAAAAATTTATATGCTGCAATGCATCGTTTGGATGAAAATAATTTAGATGTAATAATTGCTGAACGATTACCTGATATTGGTTTAGGTAAAACCATGAATGACAAATTGGAAAGAGCAACAAAAAAAGCAAAATGAAAATAATTATTAGAAATGCAACAGTTGTAAATGAAGGCAAATGTAGTACTGCTGATATACTAATTTCAAATGATAGAATTGAAAAAATAGCTCCTTCAATTAATTTAAAAAATCAAGAATTTATATCTGAAATTGATGCCGAAGGACTGTATTTATTACCCGGTGTCATTGATGATCAGGTACACTTTCGAGAACCAGGTTTAACTCATAAAGGAACTATTTATTCTGAATCAAGAGCCGCTGTTGCTGGTGGAATTACATCATTTATGGAAATGCCAAACACTATTCCCAATACGTTAACTCAAGAGTTATTAGAAGAAAAATATGTAGCAGCTTCAAAAACATCATTGGCAAATTATTCCTTTTTTATGGGAATTAATCAAAATAATTTAGAAGAAGCATTAAAAACAAATAACGAAACGGTTTGTGGAATAACAGATGATGGTTTGTATTTTAATAATGACGAAGGAATTTTAGCAAATTATCCAGAATTTTTAGAAAAACTATTTTCTAGAACAAATTCACTTGTTGCCCTGCATAGTGAAGATGACGGCATCATTAAAAATAACACCAACTTATATCGCGGAAAATATGGAGAAAATATTCCTTTTGAATATCATCCAAAAATTAGAAGCGAAGAAGCTTGTGTGGCTGCAACAAAACGTGTTTTGGAAATAGCTAAAAAATACAATAACCGTTTGCATTTATTTCATATTTCTACAGTTGCAGAAGCTAATTTATTTGAAAACCTACTCCCAATTAATGAAAAAAGAATTACCACCGAGGCTTGTGTGCATCACCTTTGGTTTACCGATGCTGATTATGCAATATTGGGTTCAAAAATAAAATGGAATCCAGCAGTAAAAACCGAGAATGATAAAAATGGTTTATTGGCAGCACTTTTAGAAAATAGATTAGATATTATTGCTACAGATCACGCTCCTCATTCTATTGAAGAAAAAAGCGGCACCTATTTTAAATCAATGTCGGGTGGTCCTTTGGTCCAACATGCTTTACCTGCAATGCTTGAATTTCATCACCAAGGAAAAATTAGTCTGGAAAAAATTGCAGAAAAAATGAGCCACCATGTTGCAGAAATTTATAGAATAAAGGAACGTGGCTATATTCGAGAGGGTTATTATGCTGATCTAGTACTTGTTGATTTAAACCAAAAATGGCAAGTAACTCGGAAGAATATCCTATATAAATGCCAATGGTCACCATTTGAAAATCAATTCTTTAAGAGCAAAATTGTAAAAACTTTTGTCAATGGAAATATAGTCTATGATGATGGAATTATAAATGAGAGAAATCAAGGGAAAAGATTATTGTTTTCTAAAATAAGATAATTATAGTCCTCAATATTAATTACATCAAAAGAGAAAAAATTATTTTAAATACTAATCGATATTAAAAATAAAAAATATGAATTTTAATCTACTAATTGACAACTTAACTAACCCGGCATTACTCTTTTTTGTTCTAGGTATTTTAGCAGTTTATTTAAAAAGTGATTTGGAAATACCGGAGAATTCTTCAAAGTTTATTTCACTGTACCTTTTATTTGCAATCGGTTTTAAGGGCGGACAGGAATTATCCCATGAAGCAATTACTATAGAAATTGGATGGGCAATGCTCTTTGGTATTTTTATCTCATTAATGATTCCATTATACACCTTTTTTATACTTCGTAGAAAATTAAATGTTTTTAATGCAGGAGCAATTGCAGCAGCCTATGGTTCGGTTAGCGCAGTTACATTTGTTACTGCGGTTACCTATCTAGAATCGCAGCAACTCCTACTTCATGGATATATGGTAGCAATTATGGCACTAATGGAATCGCCAGCAATAATAATTGGATTGATACTAATATCAATATTTAATAAAGACGAAACCCAAAAAATTAAAAAAACCAGTGTGATTAAACATTCTTTTACAAATGGAAGTGTTTTACTTATTTTGGGGAGTTTGATCATTGGATATGTGGCAAATGCAAAACAGGCAGAGGGAATAAAGCCATTTACAAACGATCTATTTAAAGGATTTCTGGCTATCTTCCTTTTAGACATGGGGATTACAAGCGGTAAAAAACTGAAGGCATTTTTCTCATTTGGCTGGTTTCCAATAATTTTTGCAATTATTATTCCACTTGTTAATGGATGTATTGTTGCTTATCTAAGTTCTTTTGTAACTCATGAAATATCCAACCGATTTATGTTTGCCGTTTTAGCAGCAAGCGCATCATATATTGCAGTTCCGGCAGCTATGAAAATTTCAGTTCCAAAGGCAAATCCTGGGCTTTTATTACCAATGGCCTTGGCGGTAACTTTTCCAATAAATATCACAATTGGGATGCCTATCTATTTTCTAATTGTACAAAATTGTTAAAATGTAATACTTGAAATAATTGAAAATCCACTAAAAATCCTAAATCGAAACTCTACTCCTCTTCTTTTTTGATGACTTTTCTAGCTACTTCAATTTTGTATTTTTTACCCTTCATTTTTTCATCCCTAATATTATGAA
>CALPNL020000117.1 GCA_943324925.2 Chitinophaga pinensis
AAGAAAGAGAAGAAATAAGCACGGATTTATGGACAGAATGGCTTCTGCTAATGGAAGAAAAGTCCTTGCTCGTAGAAGAGCTAAAGGAAGACATAAGTTGACTGTTTCATCTGAACCAAGACACAAAAAATAATGTTTATTTAAACATACATAAAGGCGTTACTGTTATTAGTATCGCCTTTTTTTATATCTTTAAACGAATAAAATAAATTTAGGCTAAATAAAATAAAACTAACTACACAACACACACTTTAAAATGCCAAAAGACAATTCAATAAAATCGATTTTAATTATAGGCTCAGGACCTATTGTTATTGGGCAAGCCTGCGAATTTGATTATGCAGGATCTCAATCTGCTCGTTCCATTCGTGAAGAAGGAATAGAAGTGATTTTGATCAATTCAAATCCAGCAACTATTATGACCGACCCTTCAATGGCAGATCATATTTATTTAAAACCATTAACTACAAAATCGATAATTGAAATTCTAAAAGAACATCCTCAAATTGATGCTGTTTTACCAACAATGGGTGGACAAACGGCTTTGAATTTATGTTTGGAAGCTGATGAAAAAGGAATCTGGGAGGATTTTGGTGTGCAATTAATAGGTGTAGATATTAATGCTATCAATATTACTGAAGATCGTGAGCAATTCAAACAACTATTAGCTAAAATTGGAGTTCCTACCGCACCTGCAAAAACGGCAACTTCTTTCTTAAAAGGTAAAGAAATCGCTCAAGAATTTGGATTTCCATTGGTAATCAGACCTTCATTTACCTTGGGTGGAACAGGTGCTGCATTTGTTCATCATAAAGAAGATTTTGATGAATTGTTGACACGAGGTTTAGAAGCTTCGCCAATTCACGAAGTTTTAATTGACAAGGCTTTAATTGGTTGGAAAGAATACGAATTGGAACTTTTACGTGATAAAAATGACAACGTTGTGATTATCTGTTCTATCGAGAATATGGATCCAATGGGTATTCATACTGGAGATAGTATTACTGTAGCTCCTGCGATGACATTGTCAGATACTACTTTCCAAAAAATGCGTGACATGGCCATTTTGATGATGAGAAGTATAGGGAATTTTGCTGGAGGTTGTAACGTTCAATTTGCGGTTTCACCAGATGAAAAAGAAGATATTGTTGCCATCGAAATTAACCCTCGTGTATCAAGATCATCAGCATTAGCATCAAAAGCAACGGGTTATCCAATTGCAAAAATCGCTTCGAAATTGGCTTTAGGTTACAATTTAGATGAATTACAAAATCAAATTACCAAATCTACTTCAGCATTATTTGAACCTACATTGGATTACGTAATTGTAAAAATACCACGTTGGAATTTTGACAAGTTTGAAGGTGCAGATCGAACATTAGGATTGCAAATGAAATCTGTGGGAGAAGTAATGGGAATTGGACGTTCTTTCCAAGAGGCGTTACACAAGGCCACTCAATCATTAGAGATAAAAAGAAATGGGCTTGGTGCCGATGGAAAAGGATATAAAAACTACGAACAGATCATAGAGAAACTAACTTACGCGAGTTGGGATAGAGTATTTGTTATTTATGATGCTATTGCAATGGGAATTCCGTTAAGCAGAATACATGAAATTACAAAAATTGATATGTGGTTTTTGAAACAATATGAAGAGTTATTCATTTTACAAAAAGAAATATCCAATTTCAAAGTAGATACTTTACCCAAAGATTTATTATTGGAAGCCAAACAAAAAGGTTTTGCAGACCGACAAATCGCTCATATGATGGGCTGTTTAGAAAGTCAGGTTTACAAGTTGCGTGAAGATAAAAATGTAAAACGAGTGTACAAGTTGGTTGACACCTGTGCAGCAGAGTTTAAGGCAAAAACACCATACTACTACTCTACTTTTGAAGCAGAAATTGAAACTGCCAATGGAACAAAATACGTAGACAACGAAAGTATTGTAACCGATAAGAAAAAAATAGTTGTATTGGGCTCTGGACCAAATAGAATAGGACAAGGAATTGAATTTGATTATTCTTGTGTTCACGGTGTTTTAGCTGCAGCAGAATGTGGGTATGAAACGATTATGATCAATTGTAATCCGGAAACCGTTTCTACCGATTTTGATACTGCTGATAAATTGTATTTTGAACCCGTGTTCTGGGAACATATATATGACATTATAAGACACGAAAAACCGGAAGGCGTAATTGTACAATTAGGTGGTCAAACCGCTTTAAAACTAGCAGAAAAACTATCTAAGCATGGAATAAAAATCATAGGAACAAGTTTTGACGCCTTAGATTTAGCTGAAGATAGAGGAAGATTTTCAGAACTTTTAACCGAATTAAAAATTCCTTTCCCACAATTCGGAATTGCTGAAACAGCAGACGAAGCTTCCCAATTAGCGGATGTATTAGACTTTCCACTTTTAGTTAGACCTTCCTATGTATTGGGTGGTCAAGGGATGAAAATTGTAATCAACAAACAAGAATTAGAAGAACACGTTATCGATTTATTAAAATCGATTCCTGGAAATAAACTACTTTTAGACCACTATTTAGATGGTGCGATTGAAGCGGAAGCCGATGCGATATGTGATGGTGAAAATGTGTATATCATTGGAATTATGGAACACATTGAACCTTGTGGAGTGCATTCTGGAGATAGTAATGCCACTTTACCTCCATTTAACCTTGGAGAATTTGTAATGCAACAAATTAAAGACCATACTAAAAAAATTGCTTTAGCGCTTAGAACTGTTGGTTTAATAAACATCCAATTTGCGATTAAAGACGATACCGTTTATATTATCGAGGCCAATCCACGTGCTTCTCGAACAGTTCCCTTTATTGCAAAAGCATATGGAGAACCTTATGTAAATTATGCTACAAAAGTAATGTTAGGAAATAATAAAGTAACCGATTTTAAATTCAATCCGAAATTAAAAGGGTATGCAATTAAGCAACCCGTATTTTCATTTAGCAAATTTCATGGTGTAAATAAGGCACTAGGACCAGAAATGAAATCAACCGGAGAAAGTATTTTATTCATAGATGATTTAAAAGACGATCAATTCTATGAGTTGTATTCAAGACGAAAAATGTATTTAAGTAAATAAAAAAAGCCCCAAATTTGGGGCTTTTTTTATTCTATGTCTTTAATATAGTCATCATACTCAAGATAAAATAATTCTAAAGCATTCATTTTATCATTAAAAAAATCAAATATTTCATCCCAATATTTAGGATTGCTTACACTAACATTTAATTTTTCGACCCAAATTCTGCTGATTGTTTTACCATTTTCTAAATTAAAATTTTTCTCAAATACCAAGTCAGAAATAAACTCCTCTTCTAGAATGTTCTTCAGTGATTCTAGTTTTTCAAAATATTGAATTCTCTTGATATCATTACGAGTTTCAATGTCAATTTGCACTTGTGCTTTTGTGTTTTCAACATAAAATTTAAAGGAGAAATCTTTAATCTTAGTATTATACAAAATCCATTTCCGAGGATATTTATTTGCAAATGAAACCCAAAACTCTCTTTTCAAACGTTGATTTTCTTCTTTACTATACATTAAGTACTATTGTTTATTTTATGTTGATTTCGAAAAGTTGTAAAATCCGATTTAATAATCTACATTTATGACTATTTAGCTGCAAAAATAGTACATCAATATGGATTTTTCAGATTTTTTAAAATATGTTCCAAAAATAAAACAAGCGAAACTTCTTGCTGAACAGGCCCACTTTAAAATGGTGCCTTTAGAACGTATTTTAGAAGTAGAAAAATTCAATAACGGTTCCAATAACCCTAGAAAGGCAGCGGTAATGATGCTGATTTACCCTAAAAACAACAAGTCTCATTTAGCTTTAATTGTTAGGAATACGTATCCCGGTGTTCATTCAGCACAAATAGGTTTTCCGGGTGGAAAAGTCGAACTAGATGACGAGTCATTAATACATACCGCTTTAAGAGAAACCCATGAAGAAATTGGTATTCCTCCTGAAAAAATTGAGGTTATAAAAACTTTTACAGAGGTTTTTATTCCACCTAGCAATTTTATTGTAGCTCCCTTCTTAGGAATTAGTTATTCTGAGTTAGAGTTTATTGAGCAGGAGGAAGAAGTTGCCGGAATAATTGAATTATCATTACCTGTTTTTTTGAATGAAAAAACAATTGTAAATAAGATTTTGGATACTTCCTATGGAAATAATATTGAGGTTCCAACATTTAAAATTAATGAACATTATGTTTGGGGAGCTACTGCAATGATGATGAGTGAATTGAAAGAAGTTTTAAAAAGTTCATTTAAAAATTAATTTGTAAATTAGCCGACCTAAATGATACTGAAGTATGGTTTTATTTAAAAGAAACCCTTTTGGACATATCCTGTTTATTAAAAAATGGTTAATTCGAATTTTCGGTGGTATCACCCATAAAAGGTACCGTGGATTCAATCATTTACAAATTGAGGGATCAGAAATCATCAATACTTTACCCGAAACTAATGTGCTGTTTATATCCAATCATCAAACTTATTTTGCTGATGTAGTGGCAATGTTTCATGTATTTAACGCCAGTTTGTCCGGTCGTGGTAATTCTATTAAGAATGTATCTTATCTTTGGAATCCTAAGTTAAATATCTATTACGTGGCTGCAAAAGAAACAATGCACGCCGGTTTGTTACCTAAAATTCTAGCGTATGCAGGCGCAATAACAGTTGAAAGAACCTGGCGTTCTCAAGGTAAAGACGTAATCGAAAAAAGAGATGTAAATCCGAATGATACGGAAAATATTAAAATTGCATTGGAAGACGGATGGGTAATTACTTTCCCTCAAGGAACTACAAAATCGTTTAAACCAGTAAGAAAAGGGACTGCACACATTATAAAACAACACCGGCCAATTGTAGTGCCAATTGTAATTGATGGATTTAGACGCTCCTTTGATAAGAAAGGATTACGATTAAAAAAGAAAGGAATCCAACAGTCATTTGTAATAAAAAAGCCACTAGAAATTGATTATGACAATGATACTATTGAACAAATTGTTGAAAAAGTAGAATTTGCAATAGAACAACATCCTTCCTTTTTAAAAGTTGTCCCAGCCGAAGAAGTGGAAATTAATTAACAGTGGTTTATAAATTTTTGTTTTTATAATAGTTTACCAATAAATCAACAAACCTACTATAACCTTCAATTCCATCTTTTTGCTGATTTATTTTGAGAAATCGATCGTAAAATAAATGAAATCCTGTTTCAACAAAAGATTCATAATTGTCCCAAAAATCCTCACTCTCTTTATAATTTTTTATAATTCCTGGATGAACCGTTTTAAGCAATTTTTTAAATTGTACTTCATCTCTAAAACTCCAATTACTCAGGCAATAATGTAAAGCATGGTTGTAACCAGAATATTGAAAATAAATATTTTGATTATTAATAGATGCTAAAAACCCAATGAAATTAGCCTCACTTTCTGAAGCATATCCTAATTGATGTGCCATTTCATGTGTTACTGTAGTTGGAAAATTATACATTGGGATTTTATAGTTAACCTGAGCTTCATTTGTAAAAGGATTCAAATATCCGCTGAAACCCATATAACTTAAAGGCAAACTAAAAAGTGATTTTTTAATACTTGGATGTTCATAATTAAATGAAGGGATTTGTTTTGAAAGATTTTGATAACCATTTAAATTCATTTCAAAAACTTGCTCTTGGGAATAGGGAAAAACAACTTTTGAAGAATCATTTTTAGTAATTTGTATATGAATAGAATTGGTTTTTGCAATTAGTTGTTTAGTAAATTTCAATAAATCCTGATTGGAATATTCTTTACCAATTTTTAACTTTTCAAATAATGGTAAACGGTAATAATTCAACCCCCAGAGAATATGGAAGAAAAAATAAAAAACAGAGAAGTAGCTAAGGATTTTAAGTAATCTATTTTTCCATGAAATCTTAGCATTTTTGGTGATTTTAATGCATCCAATTATTAAAAAAAATATAGCCAAAATATAGCCAAGATCTCCAAGTGAGAAAGAAAAAAAACCTACAATTACCCTTAGAAAATTTGAAATATAAACGTAAAGTCCATTGCTATAATATCCTTCAATTAAAACTGGAAAAAAAGAAATTAATTGGATAAATGCGATTTGAATTAGCAATGCTAAAGGAAGA
>CALPNL020000118.1 GCA_943324925.2 Chitinophaga pinensis
GTAATCAGTTTATTAATTTCTTGTAATCAAAAAGGGGCTACTGAGTCTGGATTGAATTATCTAACCGATACAGAAACTGGAATAAAAACAGGCGGAATAAAAGTAATTACAATTTCTACTCCTAAAGGGAATTTTAAAGTTTGGACAAAGAGAATGGGTAACAACCCAAAGATTAAAGTTTTATTGCTGAACGGAGGTCCTGGAGCTACACATGAATATTTTGAGTGTTTTGAAAGTTTCTTACCAAAAGAAGGAGTTGAATTTATCTATTATGATCAATTGGGATGTGGAAATTCTGATAACCCTAATGATGTTGCAATGTGGGATTTATCTCGTTATGTTGAGGAAGTGGAGCAAGTTCGAGTTGCACTAGGATTAAATAAAGACAATTTCTATTTGCTTGGGCATTCTTGGGGAGGAATTTTAGCAATGGATTATGCTATGAAATATCAAAATAACTTGAAAGGTTTGATTATTTCAAACATGATGTCGAGTGCTCCAGATTATGGAAAATATGCAGAAGACGTACTTTCTAAACAATTCAAACCTGAAATATTAAAAGAAATCCGTGAAATTGAAGCTAATAAAGATTTCGCAAATCCTAGATACATGGAATTGTTGATGCCTAATTTTTATGCTGAGCACATTTGTAGAATCCCTCTTCAAAATTGGCCAGAGCCTGTAAACAGATCGTTTTCTAAAATCAATCAGTCGTTGTATGTAACGATGCAAGGCCCAAGCGAATTTGGACTTTCAGGTAAATTAGAAAAATGGGATCGTTCTCAAGATATAAAGAATATCTCAACTCCAACGCTTGTTGTAGGAGCTAAACATGATACCATGGATCCTAAACATATGGAGTGGATGTCGACACAATTCCAAAATGGTAGTTATTTGTATTGCCCAAATGGAAGTCATATGTCGATGTATGACGATCAAGAAACGTACATGAACGGATTAATTAAATTCGTAAAAGGCGTCGATGAAGGTCAAAAGAAAATCAAGTTGTAAGATTAAATATTAAGTAAAATGAAAAAGATACTATATAGAAACGGATTATTGGGTGGATTATTAGTATCCATCAATATGATAATTACCACTGTATTCATGAAGGCCAACCCTGGTGCTGAGCCGAATATGGTTTTGGGATTTTCCAGTATGTTTTTATCTTTTTTATTTGTAATAATTGGGATTAAACAACAAGAATCATTAAAGGATTCGGAGAATAGTTTTTGGAATTCATTCAAAACAGGCTTATATATTTCAGCTATAATTTCAACCATTTATGTTTTGGTTTGGCTGGTTATTTATTATAATTTCTATCCTGAATTTATGGAGAATTATAGTGATATCGTACTTAAAAATACCAAACCTGAAGAACTTGCAGCTAAAACTTTGGAAATGGAACAGATGAAAGAGGCCTACAAAAACCCATTTGTTGTGATTTTATATACCTATTTTGAAGTTTTTCCACTTGGAATTCTAGTATCATTAATCACACCAACAATCACATTAGTAAAACAAAAATTGAGTAAATAATTCTATTAGTTTTTTATCAAGTCAACATTAAAATATACTCCTTTGTTTTCTTTTTGGCTTAAAGCATCTTGAATTAATAGGATAGCTGTTTCTAATAGACAATTTGCTTCATAATTGGGCAAGCTATATTTATCACTTTCAATAGCTTTTGATTTTATTTCTAAAAGTTTTTTCATGGCTTGAGTTAATCCCTCATTGGATTTTACAATTCCTGCAGAAGAACTTATAATTTTTTGAATTTCACTTTTATCTACTTTCAACAACGGACTCGTTTTAATATCTGTTGGTGAAAATAGATTATTTTTTAAATTATTAGTCAATGATGCAATAGAGAATTTTGCGAAAGCTATGGCTTCTAGTAATGAATTAGATGCCAATCTATTGGCTCCATGCAATCCTGTAGACGCCACTTCGCCAATGGCAAATAAACCAATTATTGAAGTTTCTCCAAATTCATTCACCTTAACACCTCCACAAGAATAATGTTGCACCGGAACAACAGGAATAAGGTCTTTTTGAATATTGATTTCTAATCTATTAAAGCACTCTTTTTTAATGTTGGGAAAGTGTTTGTCAATAATTTCAGCATCAATTTTAGTGGCATCTAAATATACATAGGGAAGTGTTTGCTGATTTATTTCGTTTGAAATAGCTCTTGAAACAATATCTCGAGGTGCTAAATCCAATCGCTCATCGTATTTATACATGAATGCTTCTTCTTTTTCATTTCTTAACTGCGCACCGGATCCCCTTAAGGCTTCCGATATTAAAAAAGAAATACCTCCTTTTTGGTAAAGTCCAGTAGGGTGAAACTGAATGTAGGATAAATTTTCAATAGTAGCTCCTAACTTATTGGCAATATGAATACCGTCACCAGTTGCAATTTCTTGATTGGTTGATTTTTCATATAACCCACCAATACCCCCAGTTGCTAATACCAGTTTACTGCAACTTACAGTGTTGATTAAGTTTTTTTTATTGTCAAATAGTTGAATTGAGAAGGAATTATTTTCTGTTTTTTCGGCATTTATTAAAGTGGTATTCTCAAATAGATCAACGTGATCAAGATCTTTAATTTTATTTATTAAGGCTGATTGAATGTCCTTTCCGGTTTGGTCTTCTTTGTGCCAAATCCTAGCATCACTATGTCCGCCTTCTTTTGCCAAATCAAATTCGCCATTATTTTTTTTATCAAATTGTGCTCCCCAATTAATTAAATCGTCAATTAATTTAGGCGCAGAATGGATTACTTTTTCTATAATTTTTTTATCATTAGAAAATGCGCCGGCGTTTAGGGTGTCATTGATATGCTTTTCAAAATTATCACCTAGCGCTTTTACAGCTGCTATTCCGCCTTGAGCCCAATTGGTATTGGTTTGATCTAAAGCACCTTTTACCAACAAGCAAATAGAAAGTTGACCTGCTTTATAAATGGGTGTTTCAGATAAATATAAAAGCGTGCTTAATCCGCCTATTCCTGAACCTACAATTACAATATTGTATGATTGCTTCATTGTGTTAAACGGCAAGCATGTTATTGAGTGCCTTTAGTGCGCCAATTTGTGTTTTCTCATTCACTTGAATTTCTGGAACTTCATAATACAATGCGTTGTATAACTTTTCGAGAGTATTCATTTTCATATAAGGACATTCTGAACAAGCACAAGAATTGGTCTCCAAAGCTGGTGCTGGAATAATCGTTTTCTTCGGCACCGATTGTTTCATTTTATATAAAATACCAGCTTCTGTTGCAACAATAAATTTATCTGCTGAAGAAGTTTGAACATAATTTAATAATGCAGATGTAGAACCTATAAAAACAGCTTTATTCAATACTTCGGGTAAACATTCTGGATGCGCAATTAATTCCGCGTCAGGATGAGTTACTAGTAGAGCATTTAATTTATCCATAGAAATATTGACATGTACAATACAAGCACCATCCCAAAGAATCATTTCACGACCGGTAACTTTTTGAACAAACATGCCTAAATTTTTATCCGGAGCAAATATGATTCGTTTGTCTTTTGGAATTGAATTAACGATATCAATAGCATTTGAAGAAGTACAGATGTAATCACTTAATGCTTTTATTTCTGAGCTGCAATTAATATAACTAACCACAACAGCATCAGGATATTGATTTTTAAAAGCAATGAATTCAGCTTCTGGAGCAGAATCAGCAAGCGAGCAACCCGCATTTAAATCGGGTAAAAGTACCTTGGTGTTAGGGTTTAATATTTTAGCGGTTTCTGCCATAAAATGAACGCCGCAAAAAACTATTATATCTGAAGATTGTTTTTTTGATGCTTGGGCTAAAGCCAAACTATCTCCCACAAAATCTGCGATAGATTGGATGTCTTCACTCACATAATAATGTGCCAGAATTACCGCATTTTTTTCAATTTTAAGTTTTAAAATGGCTTCTTTCAAATCGATTCCTTCTGGAACGGATCTGCTCAAATAGCCTACTTTTGCAATTTCATTTTCAAATAACATTTTATATAATTTTAAGGGAAATATCTATGGAATTAACATGGTGAGTTAAATCTCCTAAAGAAACATAATTGATTCCAGTTTTGGCATATTCTACAATATTACTGCCATTTATTCCACCGGATGCTTCAATTGTTTTATTGGTAGTATTGTGTTTTATTAATTCTATGATTGCTTCTGGTTTAAAATTATCAACCAAAATTCGATCTACAATTTCATATTCTTTTATGCTATTAAACTCTTCTAAATCTTTAACTTCAACGATTACAGGAATTTGCAATTTATTTTCCTGTAAATATTTCTCACAGGATTCAACAGCATTTTTAATAGTACCAGAAGCTTTAATATGATTGTCTTTAATTAGTACCTGATCGTATAAACCAAATCGATGGTTTACCCCGCCGCCAATTTTCACTGCCCATTTTTCACAAACTCTAAAATTGGGAGTTGTTTTTCGAGTGTCTAATATTTTTACGTTATAAGGAGCAATTAAATTCGCAAAGTAATTAGTTTTTGTAGCAATAGCACTCATTCTTTGCATGCAGTTGAGCAAAAGTCTTTCCGATTTTAGTATTGATTGAATAGGGCCTTTGATTTTACCTATGGCGGTATTATTGCTAACAAATTCGCCATCTGCAACAGTAAAAGCAACCCTTAAAAACGGATCCACTTTTTTGCAAATTATCTGTGCTAACTCTATTCCTGCAATTATGCAATCTTCTTTTACATAACAAACCGCCTCACCTATTTGCTCTTTATTGATAGTTGCTAAACTAGTAATGTCTCCTATACCAATGTCTTCGGTTAGTGCATTGGTAATAAATAAGTCAATATTTTTTAGCATAAGTGTAATTGGATAATTTTATCAATGGATTTTTATCGAAAATGGAATTGATAAATGTTCTTGTTTTTCTATAATCGATTTTTAAATCCATGCAAAGATAATCAAACAGTACTGCTTCGCAAAAAAAATACTGTTGAGCATTTGTTATAATTATAATAATATTATTTTAAAATAATGATAATAAATTCTATTTTTGAAGAAATATTAATTTAAACTAAAAACATGAAAAAATTTATTTTACTTGGCTTTCTAATGTTAACAATTGGGGCGCAATCACAAACATTTAAGTATAAAATTGTAACTTCAATCGAGTCTATTGTTCCTGGAGGAATTGGTCGATCTCGTATAATTGAAAATGGAACAGAGGTGGATTACACTCAATTTACTACTGTTAGGTCAAAAGAAGGAAAAGAAAAAACAGATAAAGACAGAAGTGATGTAAAAATTGACAATCTAAAAGAATCAACGTTAGTGAATTTTTACAGTTTTGTTGGAATTAACTTTCAAAATATTGCATCTAACGATGCAATGATAACTTCTATGTTAAATAAATACAGCAGTGAAGGTTGGGATTTATTTAATATTGTGAGTGGAGTAGAAAGTGATGCAGGAAAAGGAGATGGCGACGGGATTTTTATTACCAGATATATTTTTAGAAAGAAATAATTAGACAAAAAACAAAAACCCTAACAAGTAGTTAGGGTTTTTTTGTAGCGAGAGAGAGATTTGAACTCTCGACCTCAGGGTTATGAATTGAGTTTTTACTCGATTTTTACCCCCTTTTATATGCCAAAAAAGATGATTTCTATAAAAATGGTGTACGGTTTGGTGTACTGTTTTGTGTACTGTTTTTGAAAAAAAATCGAGTGCAATTTAAACTTTTTTTTATTTAAATTATTATTTTTTCATAAAATATCAATTTTGATTTTATTATTGTGTTTATGTTACTTTACACCATGACTTGTTATCAAAATTTGTAATGATTTAAACGTAACTTTTTCAAGTAATTTTTTGATATTGTGTTTGCCTATTTTGTTATTGGTTAAAATGTATACGATTAATTCAATTACTAACGTCATCCAAATCTGTTAGCTTTTGAAATAGAAAACTATTACGAAAACCAACTTCGTTCAAGTATGGATTTGCAATACTTACCCACAAAGACAAGAAATTGAGGTAAAAAAATGAAGTTAAGAATAAATGCTGTAACTAAAAATAATCTTACTCAACTTATTTTGTAACAAATTTTTACTATTTTTGTTACAA
>CALPNL020000119.1 GCA_943324925.2 Chitinophaga pinensis
GGGTAGATTGGTATGATTGTAGTCATATGTTATTTCAAATGTAATAAAAATTCTTACAAGTTGTCAATCCTTTTTATTATTTTTACAAGTAAACCTATTTGAAAATCAACTCTCAAAATTTTTAGGAGTGGGGAGCTATCGGACTAAGAATTGTATTAGGGAGTTGCTTAGGGGGAGTAATCTTTAAATTTACTCACACACTAAAATAATCAAGCTGGTTAGAAATTTTGGAAAATAATATTTTTAGTTAAGTAGAGAAATTAATCAAAAAGAGCAACTTAATGCCATATTAATATTTATAGCTTCGAGATTTGGTTTTTTCTTCAGAAGGATGAATTAGGGGGTGATGTGCATGCACCTCTAAATCAAAACACAAATAATTTAATATTCTACTCAATCGTTTTTGATTCATTAATGAACACGTCTGCCAAATCACTTCCTGAATCCAAATCTGTTTTTTCTATCCAATCACTAACATGAATTTTAAATCCTTTAGTGTTAAGTTCAATTGCTCTTTGTTTCCAATCTTCATATTCTGATTTATCAGGGAATGCAACAATTTTTAATTGCTTAATTGGGTCTAACATCGATTGTTTAAACCCATGTTTACTTCCAGTTGCTAACCAAGTGTAATCGGGCTTAAAAACGCTCATTATAACGGCTGTTTTTTCACTTTCAACGATTGCTACGGTCTTTTGATTGTTCCCCTGCACTAGATGTAATCCAAACAAACACTGGTCTACATTAAAGCCATTTATTTTATTTAAACTGTGCACCCAATTTATTAGCGCTTTACCATCAGGCGATTTTGCTCTTTTACCAGTTTTAGGAATGTATTGCAGAATTTTACCTGCATGCACTTTTTCCAATTTATCAATTTGCCAAAATATTGTTGCTCCTTTATAATGCTTCGAAGTTCCAATAAAATATTTTGAAACAACTTCTGTTACTTCTGCATCAGTAAATAACGTTTTCAAAAATTCAATAAAATTATTTTCTTTATTTTCAAGAAAGCTTTTCTCAAGTAATTCAAGACTATGAAAACTTGGTTCTGATTTTGGTTTACAACATACAAAGAAGCCTGATTTGGAATTTTTAGGAGGGTTGTGATAAGCGCAGTTGGTTTCTCTGTCACAACGTCCAAATTCATCCTCTAGATAACTGTTATTTGCATTTTCAATGTATTTTACAAATGATTGTTTATTGCATCTTGGGCATGTAAACTTTTTACTGCTTTTATCTAAACTGTATTTATATTGGTTCATTTTTTTACTTTTTAATTTTGCACTATGCATTATCAGCACTTTCGTCACTTTCAAAATGTCGATAATGTCAATAATGCATAGTGCAGATAATTAATTATTCTTCTTTTTTAACAACTATTCTTTTTTCATAAGTTCCGTGCTTGATTCTCTTGAATAAAACAGGATCATTAAGAAATTCTTTTACTCTTCTTTCTAGAAAATCAAACTGACTACCCATTTCAACTGCTTGTGCTGTATTGAATGTGACAGGTAGTGAATTGTAAAATTGCTTTTTATTGTCTGCAAGTGAATACAAATACGAGTTTGGATTTTGAATGTAACGCAACACTTTTAAAGAACAATTCATATAATAGCTACAAAGTTTTTCAGCTCCAATTACAGCGTTCAATCCTATTTCTGTACTTTCAGGATTTTCCATCATTTGAAGTATTAACGCGAGTCGTATAAAATGGATATCAAATTTTGAAAATATTTCCCCTTTAATAGTGTCTTGATTTTCGTTTACCATTTCACATTGATTAAAATTCCAATGCATGAAAAAATCTTTAGCTTCTATAGACCAAGTCAATACCCTTGCACCTGCATTAGGTCTTTTCATAGGATCAAAAAAAGCATTCATAAAATTAATGTACTTACTTTGTAACTCTAAACTCGAATCTTCTTCACTTATTGGCTCCTTAAATGTGGTATCAGGAAACGCAAATAAGAAGCGTTGATAAAAACCGTTGTTTTGTTTTTGTACTGGGAACAGTTTGCCAAGCATTCTTGGCTGTATTCCCCCAATAATTGACAAATAAGGCACGTTTATTAATAATGGTATTGGAGAACCAATCCTATCAATTGATGTTTGTTGATTTCTCCAAAAAGAAAGATAGGTACTTGATTGATCGGTTTTAGAATAATTGTTCATGCCTTCCAGAAATGTTGCCAATTCATCACTAAGTACTGTTAATCCGATTGGGTTTTCATATAGTCTTTTAGTTAAAATTTCAGGCGTGAAGTTTGTTAATAGACTTTTCTGAAGAATAGGCTCAGGAACTGGTTTGATTTCTTTTTTTTGCTTTTCGTTCAATTTAGAATATTCGGCATATTCAATGTAAAGTTTAGTGTAAATCTCGTGTCTAATTTTGTCAAATTCTCGAATTGGAAAAAAAACATGGTTTACTGGATGCGTTTTATTAGAACCTGCATTACCAACCAGGCAACAGTAAAGTGAACCATATTCATACCAGCTTTCTTTTACCTTTAACTTTACTTTAGTTCCTATGGCACAAGATATCGCTGTTAACATTGCTGTACCAGTGTAATCATGTGGAAACTTCAAAGATTTATTTAAATCAACTATTAAGTCACTAAATAATTTTGGGAAAGAATCAATTGGAAATGGATTATCATTTGCCAATGTTTCACATTTCATTGAATCATCAATTGCTGTACTTAAACTTAGTAATGATTCATTTTGTAAATCCTCATTTGGATTGCTAATGTTGTTAGAATTCATCATGTCCTTACTTTTTTAAATAGGTTAATGATTCTAAAACTTCGGTTCTCTTGTATAGAACACGATTTCCAATAGCATAGCTTTTTAGCTTTCCACTTCGCGTATGTTTCCAAAGCGAAGTTTTATTGAACGATAACATTTTACAAACTTCGTCTCGAGTCATTAACTCGTTTTCAGATTGTGTGATTGCAGTTTTTTGAGTTTGCAATAAAGGAATAAGAGTTTCGGCCAACTCTTGGATTGTGATGCCGTTTAAAAAAATTTGTGTATTCATTTGTACCTATTTTAGGATTAAGGCACAAATAAATATTAGGGTTATTTTAGGGTTTCCCTAAATCGTTTTATTTAGATTGAAACCGATGTTTATCAATTGACTCTCAACTTTTTCTACTGTCTTAGTTGAATTCATAGGATTGTTTTTATCAACAACTTTTTTACTTAACATTGGATTCAACATTGGTTGTAAAGTCACTGATTTTTCGCCTGTAATTGCGCTCAAAATAGTAGCTAAACTATTTACCGAAGTGTTAAAAGGTTGTTGTTTTCTTAAAAAATCAATAACACCAAGTTTTTGTAAATAAATTATTTTTTCTGTTGCTGTGGCATCGCTTAAATCAATTTGAGAGGATTCAGTTGAAGAAGGAACTTCTTTTTTTTGTTTAACCCAACTTGTAAGAAATTGATAATGTTGTTTTGATTTATTCAATTCTTCGACCATGCCATCATATTTTGCCAAAAACCTATATGTCTCAATGGTTACATTATTTGACTCTATTTCATTTTTGAAATTAGCTAAATATTCAAATTCTAAATAAATAATAAATGTTTTATGTTCATCATTTGACATTGAATTATATAATTTTTCTATTTCAAAAGCAAGCTCTAGTAATGTTCCATTCCTAAGTTTTTTAATATTTTCATAGTAATTTATGGGATCCATTTGATGTAGTTTTATTGTTTGACTTCATTTCTTATTACTTCCATTTCAGCTTTTTTAGGTTTGGGAGCCAATTTACTAAAATACTCTAACATTTGGTGTGCGTTGTCATAAGTTGTTTTTCCAATGTAATTTAAAAACATGCGTTCAGTTCCATGTCCAGTAATACCAATTAATACAGTTGTTGGAATACGTCCATAATAGTTAGAACAGAAAGACCTCCTGCAGACGTGACTGCTCAAAACTTCATATTTAGGAAATACTCCTTTAATCGTTGGCTGGTTGTGTTTAAGTTTCTTACGTCCTTTGGTTGGCATGGATATTTTGGCTGCTTTACAAACCTCTTTAATATATTCGTTAAAATGAACCAATGATATTTTATAGGGCATCCCATCTTCTAAAATTTTTAGAGCCTCAGGAAGAAGTGGTACAGCAACTAATTTTCCAGTTTTTTGCTGCTTTAATTCAATTATTTTTACACCTCCTAATTCCTTTATATTTTTTGAAGTGATATTTAATAAGTCACCTCCACGCTGACCAATCAAACAACCTAAAAGCAACCATTTTCGAGCATTTATAAGTGCTTCTCTAATAATAGGAGCGTTTTTTATAGCTTCTTGTTCTTCTTCGCTTAAAAAGACTATATCTTCGGGTTCTTTGCTTTCAGAAACTCCTTTAATGTTCTTAATTTGTGGAGATGTTTCGATATCGTTTTTAGATGCATCTAGACAGATAGTTCTGATGTTTGCAATGTTTTTTCCAACGTAATTTGTAGAATATCCTAAGCCAAACAACCACATTTTATATTTTTCAATAAACTTTAAATCTATTTCTTTTATTAGAATGCTTCTATTCTTAAGCACATCTGTCTCATAACGGATAATTGTATTTTTAAAAAGTTTTAAATTCTGTACTCGACCATTACTTAAACCAAGTTGTTTTTTTGCGTTTTGTTTGAAAGGAGCTTCGTCTATATACTTTTGAATATAGGTAGTCAATACATCGAATGCAACAACCGGTATCTTATTATTGAATAAGTCAATTTGAAATTGAAGCCATTCACCAGTGAACTCTATTCCAGAACTAATGCCTGCATTATAAGCATTTTCTAATGCTGATTTTAAATTTCTTAGATCAGTGTTTAAATTCCTAGAATCCTCATCTCTAAGTTTTGATTTCTCTTTCGCATCATCCCAGTTTTTGGCATCTATTATAAAACCACTTTTTCTCCATAGTAGAGTTTTTCGATCTATAGAGTACCGAACATAGATGTTAGAATTTCTATTTTTATTCCGTAGTAGTAGTTTTAGAGTAGCCATAATTTCATAGTAAAAAAACAAAGGTAATTTATTTTGCTAAACATTTGCTAAACATAAAGTGAATTAATGCGAATTATCACGATTTTGCCTGTATCAACAAAATCAATACTTCCCTTATAATAACTAGTTTTTCATACCTTTTAATTTCATTATAAAACACGGGTAATGTCCCCACCGTGGTCACGAATAAAAAGAAAAACCCAAACTTAATAATCAAGCTTGCTTGAATTAATTTAGTTTGGGTTTTTCTTTTTTCAAAGCGGAGCTTTGTTGGGAAGGACGAAGTCAATCCCGGATAATAAAAACGACTGCTATTTCTGATTGTATTTTTCTTTGTACTTAGCGTTAAGCTGCGTTTGATGGGTTTCCAAATTTAACTTTCTACCTTGAATATAAATTGCAGTCAATATATTTGTTCTCATATCTAAAGCGTCTCCCTCTGATATAAATAAAGTAGCATCTTTCCCTTGCTCCAAAGTACCACAGAAATCATCAATTCCTAAAATTTTAGCAGTATTAGAGGTAATCAATTGCAATGCTTGTTCTTTATCTAGTCCATATGCAACACAAGTTCCAGCAAGAAATGGTAAATTACGTGTTTGCATTCTCTCCATATCGCCACTATTTTCAAGTCCAACAATAATACCTTTACTTATTAAAATTTGAGCCATTTTGTAGGGTAAATCAACATCGTCATCTTCTTTATTAGGCATGGCATGTACATTTTTTAATAGAACTCCGATATTATTGTTTTTCAATAAGTCGGAAGCTTTATAGGCATCATAACCTCCTACAATTACCATTTTCTTGATTCCGAATTGTTTTGCTAATTGGACTGCATCTACAATTTGTTTTTCTTCTTGAGCATGAATAAATAGAGTTTGAGTTCCTGCAAATATTCCTTTCATTGCGTCAAAAACCAAGTTTTGCTCAGAAGGAACAGCAGCGGAATAC
>CALPNL020000120.1 GCA_943324925.2 Chitinophaga pinensis
AAGGAAAAATTTCGCAAAAGATATTTAACTCGCGAACTCTTCTCGCAATAAGTTGTGTGTATTGCGATCCGAAATCTAAAATAAGTACGTTGTGTTGCATGAGCAAAGGTAAAGTTGTGTGTTATGTTGTGGATTAATTAGAAATACTTCATCTAATTAAAGGGCAAATTTAGGAAAATAATATTAGAAAATTAGAATAAACTTATAGCTTAAATCAATTATCAATAAATCAATTTTTGATTTATATAAAGTAAAATCGAGTACTTATAATCAACTAAAAAATTAAAGATAAATAATACTATAAATAAAAATGTATCGTTATAAAATGGAATTAGTCTATCCTTTAAAAAATAAACAATTTTTATAGCTACTTTAGAAAAAAATATTGAAATTTGTAATCTTACTAAACCTAAATAACAGTTATGTTTTTAAATTTTTTCCTTCAATCCTCAACAGTCGTTTCCGATACCGTTTCTAATGCTGTTGCAAATGCAAATTCAACGCCTAGCACAACCGATTCTGTATCCTATTTAGATTTTCTTCTTAAAGGAGGAATAATGATTATTCCGATTATCATTTTACTTTTCTTTTGTATTTATGTGATTGTAGAAAGATATTTATCTATAAAAAAAGCCACTCGACAAGACGAAAACATGATTAACGATGTTAGAATCCAATTAAAATCGGGTAAAATTGATAATGCAATAATGATGTGTGGACGAGGAAATACAGCTTCTGGGAATATTATTAAAAGTGGCATCTCAATTATTGGCAGACCAATTAGCGAAATTGAATCGGTAATGGAAAAAACGGCCAATGTTGAAATTGCAGAAATGGAGAAAGGATTGGGATATTTAGGTTTAATTTCCGGTATAGCCCCTATTTTAGGTTTTATCGGAACTATTTCTGGAGTTATTAAAATATTTCATACTATTTCAAACACTGGGAATTTAAATATTCAAACTATTTCTGGTGGTTTATATGAAAAAATGATTAGTAGTGGCGCTGGACTTGTGGTTGGTGTTGTTGCTTACTCAGCCTACCATTTATTCAATATGATGATTGATCATTTTTCATTGAAAGTTCAAAAACAAACATTAGAAATTATTAACGTAATTCAACAACCATAGTATGGCAATTAAAAGAAATAAGCGTTTTCACGCTGAAATTCCTACCTCTTCACTTAGTGATATTATGTTCTTTTTGTTTTTGTTTTTTCTAATTATATCCACATTAGCAAATCCGAATGTAATTAAGTTAACCTTGCCAAAGGCAGCTTCTAACGAAAGCACCAATAAAGACCATATTAGTTTATCAGTAACCGAGGATAAACTATACTATATTGACAAACAGGAAGTTGCGTTTGAAAATTTAGAGCAAATGTTGCTTGAAAAAACCTCAATTTCTGGTGACAAAACGGTAGTTCTTAGAGTTCCTGCCGATAATAAAGTGCAAGATTTAGTTGACTTAATGCAGATTGGCGTTAAATTAAAACTGAATTTTGTAATAGCCACTTCTAAGTAATTTTTCATGATTAGAACCCTATTATTAATTGCTATTGGTGGAGGAATAGGAAGTGCGCTTAGGTATTTAACTTCTATTTTAGTGCAAAAATATTACGCCTCCGTTTTTCCATTAGCCACGTTAATTACTAATGTACTTGGCTGTTTTTTAATTGGAATTGCAATTGCATTATTAGAAAAAAACAATTTAGTAAACTCCAACATCAAGTGGTTTTTCATAACAGGATTTTGTGGCGGCTATACTACCTTTTCAACATTTGGCCTTGAAAATATCAATTTACTTCAAAACAACCAATCCGGATTGGCCTTTATCTATATCGGCTTAAGCGTAATTACTGGTTTATTTGCTGTTTGGCTAGGGCTGAATATCGCAAAATAAATTGGTAAGAATTGTTTAAATTGTTTCTATTTTGTGAAAAAAATGTAACTTCGCATCCTATGAAAAATTTTGACATTAATAAGATAAAATCACATTTATCAAAACCTAAAAAAATTGTTATTGTTCCTCATCGAAATCCCGACGGAGACGCAATGGGATCAACATTGGGTTTATACCATTTTTTGTTAAAATTAAACCACCAAGTAGTGGTGATTTCTCCAAATGAATTTCCGGAATTTTTAGAATGGCTTCCTGCTGCATCACAAGTTCTAATTTATGAAAAGCAAAAAGCAGAAACAGCTAAAATTATCAATGAAGCTGAATTAATTTTTACGCTAGATTTCAATGCGCTGCATCGTGTTGGCGAGATGGAATTGGCATTAAAAGAAGCTTCCTGCCCTTTCGTTATGATTGATCATCATCAAAAACCTGATGATTATGCCGAATTTACTTATTCAGATACTAATTTTGGTTCAACCTGTGAAATGGTTTATAATTTTATTGAATTATTAGAGCAAACCTCATTAATTGACAAAACAATAGGAACTTGTTTATATACTGGAATATTAACCGATTCTGGTTCTTTTAGGTATCCAAAAACTACAGGTGAAACGCACCGAATTGTTGCTGAATTAATTGATTTAGGTGTTGAAAATACAACTATTCCAAACTTACTCTTCGATAACAATTCCTACAATCGTCTTCAATTACTAGGTAGAGCATTGCAAAATATGAAAGTATTGGAAAAATACCACACTTCCTATATTTCATTAACTCAATCCGAATTAGATGAATTTCATCATGTAAAAGGCGATACCGAAGGAATTGTAAATTATGGTTTGACTATAAAAGGGATTGTATTTACCGCAATTTTCATTGAAAATAAAGAAGAAAACATCATTAAAATATCGTTCCGTTCCCAGGGTGATTTTGATGTAAATCAATTTGCAAGAGACCATTTTAGTGGTGGCGGACATATTAACGCAGCTGGAGGGAAATCAGATTTGACATTGCAAGAAACTATCAATAAATTTGAAAAATTAATAACTCAAAATATCAATTTAAATGAAACAAATTAAAAATATAGTATCCTTATTCTTAACTGCTATATTCGTTTTGAGTTGTAGTCAACAAAAAGCGAGAAGACCCATTTCAGAATCATCTGGAACTTTTATGAGAGAATCGGCCGAGAGAAATAAAAAACTAATTGCCTCAGAGGAAACAAAAATTGATTCTATAATTAAAAGTAACCCCGACTCCAATTATATATCATCAAAAAAAGGATATTGGTATTTGTATGAAAGTAAAAACGATCAAGATACATTAAGACCAAGAAAAGGAGATATCGCTTATTATAATTACGAAATTAAAGACTTAAGAGGAAATATTATTTATTCTGAATTGGAGTTAAAACCACAAGAATATCATGTAGATAAAGAGCAAAAAATAATAATAGGCTTGCGTCACGGTATTAAACTAATGCATAAAAAAGAGAAAATAACATTCTTATTTCCATCGCATGTGGCCTATGGATATCATGGAGATGAAAAGAGAATTGGTGCCAATCAACCTATAATTTGTACAGTAACATTGAACGATTTTAAACCTGAAGATAGTAAAAAACCAATAGATCAAAAGTAATAACAGATGAAAAAGAGAATTAGTTTATTCATAGTATTTATTTTATCCTTTATATCTTGCAAAGATGTCCACAGCAACCTTAAAGATGGTTTGTATGCAGAAATAGAAACCAATAAAGGTACTATTCTAGTTCAATTAGAATATGAGAAAACTCCAGTTACTGTAGCGAATTTTGTTACACTAGCCGAAGGAAATAATAGCTATGTGAACGAGAAATTTAGAGGGAAACCATTTTATGATAACTTGAAATTTCACCGTGTAATTGCCGATTTTATGATTCAAGGTGGTGACCCATTAGGAGATGGAAGTGGCGATACAGGTTATAAATTTAAAGATGAGATTACCGATTTAGCATTTGATAAAGGAGGCTTGTTGGCAATGGCAAACTCTGGTCCTGGAACCAATAGCAGTCAATTTTTTATTACTCATAAAGAAACTCCATGGTTAAATGGATTGCACACAATTTTTGGACACGTAGTTGAAAATGGGATGGAAACCGTTAATATGATTGTACAAAATGACGATATTAAATCAATTACGATTATCCGGAAGGGAGAAGCTGCGAAAAAGTTTGACGCGGTTAAAGTGTTTAGTAATTTCTTTGCAAATGAAGAGCAAAATTTAAAAAAACAAGCATTAATAGAAGCGCAAAATAAAAAATTCTATTTACAAAAATACAAACCAGTAATCGATGCGAAGATTGCCTACTTTAACAAATTAAGAGAGACCTGTGTTACAACAAGAAGTGGTTTACAGTTTGCAATTGTTAAAAAAGGGAATGGAAAAAAACCTGCTGCTGGAACTGATATATTTATCAATTATGCCGGTTTTCTTGAAGATGCCACTTTATTCGACACCAGTTTAGAAAATGTTGCAAAAGAATTCGGAAAATTTGACAAACAAAGAGCAGATGCAAATCAATACCAACCCATTCCTTTTCAAGCCGGTAAAAAAGACGGAATGATTCCTGGTTTTATTGAAGGAATTGAAAATATTTCTTTTGGTGATAAAGCGGTATTATTCATTCCTTCAAGATTAGGTTATGGGGAAGCTGGGGCTGGAAATGTGATTCCTGCTAATGCCAATATCATTTTCGAGATTGAATTATTAGAAAATAATCCAAATAAATAAATAGGGAATAATCCTGAAATCCCAGCAAATAGCAAAAAAGTAAGGATATTATAAAACAAAATAAAATGAAATTTAAAGTATTATTTTTATTGTTCTTTGGAATTACCACTTCCATTTATGCACAAAAAGCAAAGAAAGCTGTTGGAACGAAATCAACTGTTACAACTGTTAAAAAAGCAAATCCAAATTCGAATGAAGGGATATTTGTAAATTTTGAAACAACTAAAGGTAAGATTGTACTGACCTTAGAATATAAAAAAGCGCCAGTTACTGTTGCTAATTTTATATCATTAGTTGAAGGTACCAATACATTTGTTTCTGATGAAAAATTGAAAGGTAAACCTTTTTACAACGGATTAAAATTCCACAGGGTGATTAAAGATTTCATGATTCAGGGTGGAGATCCTGCTGGAAATGGTTCTGGTGGATGTGGCTATAGTTTTAAAGATGAATGCCTTCCTGAATTGGTATTTGATAAAGGTGGAATTCTTGCTATGGCAAATTCTGGTCCAGCAACCAATAGCAGTCAATTTTTTATTACGCACAAAGACACGCCATGGTTGAATGGAAAGCATACTATTTTCGGTCACGTTATTAGCGGAATGGATGTTGTTAATGCTATTGTTCAAGACGATGTAATGCAAAAAGTGACTATTTCAAGAGTAGGCGCTGATGCAAAAAAATTCGATGCTCCTAAGGTATTTGCTGATTACTATGCTAATAAAGCGGGTGACGATGCGAAACAAGCTGCAATTCAAGCTGAGGAAAGAGCAAAGCAAGCTGCTATTGATGCAGAAGCAAAAAGAGTTTACAATGAAAAATACGGTCCTGTAAAAGCCGCTAAAGTTGCTGAGTTAGCAGCAATTCGAGCTAATGCTACAAAAACTGAATCAGGATTAGAATATTATATTTTCAAAAAAGGTGCTGGTGTAAAACCGGCTGACGGAGCCAATATTTTTGTTCACTATGCTGGATTTCTTGAAGATGGTTCTCTGTTTGACAGTAGCTATGAAGAAGTGAATAAAGCCTATGGTAAATTTGATAAAAATAGAGCAGATCAAAACGGCTACCAACCCTTCCCATTTCAATATGGTAAAAAAGACGGATTGATCCCAGGATTTTTAGAAGGCCTAAACAAACTATCAATTGGTGATAGAGCGATTGTATTCATCCCATCTAAATTGGGATATGGTGAAAGAGGAGCTGGAAACGTAATTCCAC
>CALPNL020000121.1 GCA_943324925.2 Chitinophaga pinensis
AAAAGATTATCTCCTAATTCTATTGGTTTATTTCCAGTACTTTACGGGAGTTTCTCAACACTAGAAGAGGCGGAAAGAATTAAATCAGACATTCAGAAATCAGAAAATCCAAATGCTTGGATCTTGATAGAACAATTTTAAATATTAAATCCCGATAAATTCGGGATTTTTTTTTGCAATGTAAGTAGTACCTTTGTAAAAAAATAAATATGCACCCAAAACATCCCTCTGAATCATTAACGGTTTTAACCGATTTGGTATTGCCAAGTGAAACGAATCCACTAAATAATCTTTTTGGTGGAGAATTATTAGCACGAATGGATAGAGCCGCAAGTATTTCAGCCCGAAGACATTCACGAAGAGTAGCCGTTACAGCATCTGTAAATCACGTTGCTTTTAATAGAGCCATTCCATTAGGGAGTGTTGTTACTGTTGAGGCCAAGGTGTCAAGAAGTTTCAAAAGTTCCATGGAAATCTATATTGATGTTTGGATTGAAGATAGAGAAACAGGCACAAGGAGCAAAGCAAATGAAGCAATTTACACCTTTGTTGCAGTTGACGATTCCGGCCGACCTGTTGAAGTGCCTGGAATAATTCCTGAAACTGAATTAGAGAAAATAAGATTTGACGCTGCTTTACGAAGAAAACAATTGAGTTTGGTTTTAGCCGGAAAGATGAAACCACATGAAGCAACTGAATTAAAAGCACTTTTTGTTTAAAAAAAAGGGAGTCAATTTTGACTCCCTTTTTTTACATATTATACAACCAACTTCCAGGATTAAAATAAGTAGTGTTTTGGGAAATGGTGAATTTCAAAATTGTTTTTCCAGAATCTCCACTAGTTCTTATTCTTCCAATACTTTGTTTGATAGAAACTTTATCTCCTTTACTAACTGATACTGAAGTTAGATTTTGATACACAGTGAAAAAATCTCCATGTTGAATCATAACTGCTGTATTCACAGGTGAAAATACCATAATACTAGTTACCACTCCACCAAACACAGCTCTTGCATTGGCCCCTTTTTCGGTTTCAATATCTACACCGCTATTTTTAATTACTAGAGATTTAAATTCAGGGTGAGGGTGTTCTCCATAAGCAGAATAAACAGATCCCTTCTCAACTGGCCAAGGCAAACGCCCTTTATTGGCTTTAAAATTATCAGCTATGATTTTTCCCTCCGCAGTTAAAACAATTTTTGATGACGATTCTATCGCTTTTGTTTCAGCCACTACAGCTTCTTTGGTAGGAATTTTAGTATTATTAGGAGTCGCTTTTCTGCTAGCTTCTACCGCTTTTCTATTGGCTTCGGCTGCTTTTCTATTGGCTTCGGCAATAGCTTCACGAATTAATCGATCTATTTTTTGATCAATAGCTCTAGTTTCTTGTTGCTTTTTCTTGATTTCAGCACTATATTTTTTCTTATCTTTTTTGATGGAATTCGCTAAAGCTTCTTGTTCTTGTCTTTCTTTTTGAAGTTCTAAACGTTCTTTTTCGTTTTCTTCTATCAGTTTTTGTTTGGCTGTTTTTTGAACTACAATCTTCTCATTAAAATCAGTAAGTTCAGATGTTTTAACTTTAATTTCAACTCCCTGTGTTTTTCTATAACTAGCATATTGTTTCATATACTGCGCTCTTTTATAGGCTTGAAGGAAATTTTCTGACGACAGTAAAAACATTGCCCGACTTTGTTCCGACCTACTTTTATAGGATTTTACAATCATTCCAGCATAATCTTTTTTCAAGATTTCTAATTCTCTTTTCAATCGATTAATTTGTAACTGATTCAAATACATGTCATTACTCAACAATTTAGTTTGTTTTTCCGTAGTATTTATTAATTTTTCTTTTAGTTTTATTTTATTAGATTGAATTACAATTAGTGTCGTAACTGATTTTTCTTTTTTCTTGGTGGCTTGCAATAATTCTTCGGTTTCACGAATCTCTTTTTGGATTTGAGCTTTTCGTTCTTCCAATTTTTTTTGCTGGTCTTCTGGTTGCGCCCAAACAGAACAAGTGATGAAGAGGATTAAAAAACTATAAATAAATTTTGACATATTGAAGTTTATTTTTTGCAAATTTAATTAATAAAAATTCTTTCGTACGAATTTGGAACAGAATATGGAAAAGAAAGTTCTTCGTTGAATATAATACTATTATAATTGATATTGATTGTTGTTTTCTCTGATTTTTGATTGGCCTCAATTGCAATACCTGTTGGTAAATTAAATTCTTCAGCCGATTTACGTGCAGGATATATTACTTGCAGCATTCTCTCTAATGCTGGCTGTGAAATTTCTTCTTTATCAATTAAGTAATTATTTCCTGATAAATAAAACGTTTTGCTAGTCCCAAAATTAGAAACAGTTTCTAATTTATATCTATTTTCTTCCAGAGTGAAATTGTAACTTCCAGTTTTCAAATTATCAAAAGCGTTACCTAAAAGTAAGTTTTGAACTTTTTGAAAGTCTAAATCGGTTCCTAATAGTTTACTTAAAGCCGAATAATTTCCGTCAAAATAGTTACTATTTAATTTTTCATAATATTGAACTTTCTCAGGAGTTATTAAGGCCTTAGCCATCGTTATTCCTAATATTCGAATACTTACTAAAATAATTTCATCTTTTTTAATTTTGATTTCAGCAGTTACATTTTGAGATTGGTTAGGATCTCTGTAACTCACACTGGATTTAATGTACAAGGTTTTGAAATTCAATTTATTTTTATAATGATTTTCAATTATTTTTTCAGCGGTTAGTTTATCATTGACTACTGTTTCAGCGATTACCGCCTTTTTTGCAGAGCAGGAAACAAGGAAATAAAATGATAGTATACCAATATATTTTTTCATTAATTTTTGTTTTTTAAAGCACTTTCCGCTTTTGAAAAATAGTATTCTTTTTTCTTCAAATCTCCTAAACCATTATAAGCTTCTCCCAATTGAATGTTGAAATTGAGTTCTAATTGAGGATTATCTATCACAAAATCTAAACCTGATTCAAGGATGTCTTTTGCTTTTTTAAACGCTCCTTTTTGGTTAAATGCCAATCCCTGAAAGTAATAAAATTGAGGTTGTGTTGGATAAATTTGTACAAAAGTTTCCACCTTCTTTTCTATAACGTCAAAATCTCCTTTTTCAGTATAACACTCAAATAAAAGTAATGCTGTTTCAAGTTCGTCAGGTATTTTTTTCAATTGGATTTCATAAAATCGAATGGCTTTTTCCCAATTCTTTTTGCTATGATAAAATTTTCCTAATTCTTTAGCAACTTCAACCGATTTGTCCGTATCAAAATAGGAAACTGCTTTTTCTAAATCGGAATCATATTGTGGTTTATCTTTAATAAAAAGCAGAAATTCATTTAGCATTCTGTGTTTTATTTTTTGATCTATTTTTAAACTTCCTAAAACAAAATTCATTGCTTTTACCGCATTTTCCCCATCGTTATTCTTCAAATACAATTTAAACAAGCTCACTTTTGCCCAATCTGAATTTGGAATTTCTAATTCTAATTTTTTTGCAATTTCATGTGCTAATTCTTCTTGATTTTCTTTATTGTATAAAAAAATCAAAGCCACATAATTCGATTCTTCTTTTGGGTTTTTCTTTATTTGGTCTAATAAATTTACTCGTTCTGAGCTAAGGTATTTTGGATCCTCAAGTATTTGAGCTTTATAAATGTTGCGCATTTCTAATTTTCCAACTTGATCATTCAATTCGTTTATTAGCTCTAAAGCGGCGTCAAATTGGTTGGTATTCATGTAAAGGGACACCAATTCTTCTTTGTATTCTTTTTTAAATTCGATTAGCTTTATAACAATTGGAATTGCTTTTTCAAATTCTTTAGTTTCATAACAAACATCATACATTCCAGCCCAAAACCAGCGGTTATTTGGATCTAATTTTGTTGCTTTTTCAAATGATTCGTAGGCTTTTTTATACTCTTTTTCTTCGAAATAGTTCTTTCCTAATTCAAAATAAATGGTGGCATTATTGGGTTGAATTTTTAAGCATTTTTCTAATTCGATAATTGCCTTATCATAATTTTCAATTCCTTTTTGCTTTAATGATTCAAAGAACGCATCTTCAAAATCATCTTTTTCCAATGCCAGCTCCTCAGGCGCATTTTGGGCCCAAAGCGATGCTGAGTTGCCTTGCAAAATTGTAAAAAGGAAAAGGAAAATTAATGGTTTCATTTATTCTAAAACGGAGTAATCTCCAATACTAATACTTGTAAAATTTCCGTCAAAACTCGCAAAACTTCCAATCATTGCATTGTCTAAATTGGCATTTTTTATCGTCGATTGATTTTGAACTAAGCTATTTTTTATCGTTGCATTTTGAACTAAACAGCCATTGCCTAGAGAAACATTAGGCCCAACAGTTGTGTTTATAAGTTTTACATTTTCACCAATAAAACAGGGCTGAATGATGGTACTATCTTCACAAACAACCGAAGAATCAACTAGGTTTTCACCATCGGCATGAAGGAATCCTAGGAGTCTTGAATTGGTTTCTACAGTTACATTTTTGTTTCCGCAATCCATCCATTCATCTACTTTTCCTGGTACAAATTTCAATCCTTTGACCTTCATATTTTCAAGGGCGTCTGTCAATTGATATTCGCCTCCTTTCACCACGTTATTATCTAATAAATATTGTAATTCAGCACGTAAAGTTTCCCCTGATTTAAAATAGTAAATTCCGATTATTGCAAGGTCAGAAACATACTCTTTTGGTTTTTCTACAAAGTCAACAATTTGATTATTTTCATTTAATTGCACTACTCCAAAAGCACTTGGGTCTTCCACTTGTTTTACCCAAATCACGCTATCGGCTGAGGTGTCCAAAGAAAAGTCGGCTCTAAATAGCGTGTCGGCATAGGCCACTACAATTGGTCCCTGCATGGATTCTTTAGCACATAGAATAGCGTGAGCTGTTCCTAAAGCTTCATTTTGATAACAAATGGTTCCTTTTGCACCTAATTTTTTGGCGATAGCAATAAGTTCCACTTCTACTTGTTTTCCAAAATCTTTATGGATAATGAAGGCGATTTCTTCAATTTCTTGATTGATTACCCCTGCGATATCTTCCACTAATCGATGAACGATTGGTTTACCTGCAATTGGGATTAATGGTTTTGGAACTGTTAATGTGTGTGGTCTTAATCGGGAGCCACGGCCCGCCATTGGCACTATTATTTTCATATTTTGTCTTTGCGAGGAACGAAGCAATCTCGTTCCGGTTATTATTTATTATTTTACTCCAGTGCTTCCAAAACCGCCTTCACCTCTTGCCGTTTCTGACAATTCTTGAACTTCGATCCATTGGGCACGTTCGTGTTTTGCGATGATTAATTGCGCGACTCTTTCTCCATTTTCGATAACGAAAGGGTCGCTTGATAAATTTACTAAAATCACTCCAATTTCTCCACGATAATCAGCATCTACAGTTCCTGGGGAATTGAGAACGGTGATTCCTTTTTTGGCTGCCAATCCGCTTCTTGGGCGCACTTGCGCTTCATAACCAATTGGCAATTCAATGAAAAGTCCCGTTTTTACGATGGTTCTTTCCAAAGGATTTAGTGTTATAGATTCAGTTAAATTGGCACGTAAATCCATTCCAGCGGAAGCAATCGTTTCGTAGTTTGGTAATTCGTGTTGTGATTTATTAATGATGTTTATTTTCATTTTGTAATCTAAAATTAGGCTTGATAATCTAAGCGTTTTTAGCCCCGATAGTAGCGGCATCCCACGCTTTTTTGCGTGGATACAGCGGATAGCGGGAAATAGCTTCTAATTATTTTTACGTTTTAAAATTCTGTTTAAAGTTTCTTTTTCGTTGTGATATATAAAATACATAAATACTAGCAAT
>CALPNL020000122.1 GCA_943324925.2 Chitinophaga pinensis
GTTCCGAATTCGTCTTTAACGAATTTCAATAAATCTGCCATGATAATTTTTTTAATTATGGTTTTAAATCTGAGCAACATTCACGGATTTCGCCAGAGGTTGGTCAAAGTGGGTGCAAAAGTAAAAAATATTTATTAATTATTAATAATAAATTATAAATTATTTTCCTCAAGCAAATCAGGTCTTCTATTTTTGGTGTGTTCGAAGGCTTTATCTTCTTGCCATTTTTCAATTTTTGCAAAGTTGCCACTGGTTAAAACTTCAGGAACTTTCCAGCCTTTGTAATCGGCAGGTCGAGTGTAAATTGGTCCTGATAATAATCCGTCCTGAAAGCTGTCGGTTAAAGCAGAAGTTTCATCGCTTAAAACGCCGGGAATCAAGCGAATTATAGCATCTGATAAAACTAAAGCTCCTAATTCTCCTCCTGATAAAACATAATCACCAATTGATATTTCTTTAGTAATAAAATGATCACGTACCCGTTGGTCAACTCCTTTATAATGTCCACAAAGGATAATTATATTTTCATACATTGACATTGTATTAGCCATTTTTTGATTCAAAGTTTCACCGTCTGGAGACATGTAAATAATTTCATCGTAATTTCTTTGAGTTTTTAAATGGGAAATACAATCATCGATAGGTTGGATGGTCATTACCATACCAGCACCACCACCAAAAGGATAATCATCAACGGATTTTTGTTTATTAGTAGTATAATCTCGCAAATTGTGAATGTGAACATCTACAATTCCTTTGTCGATAGCACGCTTCATTATTGATGCCTCAAATGGACTTCTTAATAAATCAGGTAAAAGGGTAATAATATCTATTCGCATGTGTAATAAGGCAAAGTTTCTAAAGATCTAAGTTTCAAAATTACAAAAGTACAATGTTTTTATAGGATTAATGATAGAGACTTATTAATTTGAACAAATTTATCCAAAACCATTTTAAAGTCAACATTTTTCTATTACTTTTATACCTCTAAAAAAAATGATATGGAAATATGTAAAAAAATTATCGCTACAAGTGCTTTTTTTTTATTTGCGGTTACGGCGCAATCACAATCAGATAGTGTTGAAAAAATGAAAAGTAATTTGGAAAATCCTTTGTTGCAAAGAAGTAATTTGCAATATCAAGCTCCGCCTTTTGACAAGATTAAGGACGAACATTTTAAGCCGGCATTTGAATTTGGCTTAAAAGTTCACGATAAAGAAATTGATGCAATCGCTAATAATTTGGATAAACCAACTTTTGAAAATACAGTATTAGCCTTAGAAACAAGTGGAGTTGATTTAAATAGAGCAGTTGGAATCTTTTCCAATTTAACAGGTTCCAATACAAACCCAACTTTGCAAGCTATCGATGAGGAATATGCCGCAATTTTTTCTGCTCACAATGACAAAATTTACTTAAACAGCAAGTTATATAATCGTTTTAAGTCAATCGATTTGGATGTTTTGCAAGGTGAAGACAAGAAATTAACGCAGTATTATTTGCAACAATTTGAGTTGGCAGGAGCCAATTTATCGGCTTCTAATAAGGAGAAGATGAAAAAAATAAACAGTGAATTGGCAACTTTAGGTACCTCATTTGGAAATAAACTATTAATTGCAAGAAAAAATGGGGCGCTACTTTTTGATAAACAATCAGATCTTGAAGGTTTAAGCGTTGAAGAACTTACAGCGGCTAAAGTTAGAGCTTCTGATGCAGGACATCCTGGAAAATTCTTAATAGGTTTATTAAATACTACCCAGCAACCTTTGTTGCCAAGCCTGAAAAACAGAGCCACAAGAGAGAAATTATTTAAATCTTCATGGACTAGAGCAGAAAAAAATGACGATGGTGATACCAGAGACATTTTATTAAAAATGGCCAAATTGCGTTTGCAAAAAGCTAAATTAATGGGTAAGAAAAGTTATGCTGAATGGCGTTTGCAAGACCAAATGGCAAAAACCCCTGCAAATGCTATGAAATTATTAGCACAAATTGCCAAGCCTGCTGTAGCTAAGTCAAAAATTGAAGCGAAAGAAATTCAAGAAATAATAAGTTCTCAAAATGGCGATTTTAAATTGGAACCATGGGATTGGAATTTTTATTCAGAACAAGTTCGAAAAGCTAAATATGATTTAGATGAAAGTCAGATCAAACCTTATTTTGAATTAACCACTGTTCTTGAAAAAGGGGTCTTTTTTGCAGCTGAACAAATGTATGGAATCACTTTCAAGGTTCGTAAAGATTTACCAGTTTATAATCCTGATGTGGTTGCGTACGAGGTTTTTGACAATGATGGAAAATCAATGGCTATATATTACTTGGACTTTTATACCCGAGACAATAAAAATGGAGGAGCATGGATGAACAATTTTGTAAACCAATCACATTATTTAGCACAAAAACCGGTGATTGTGAATGTTTATAATTTTTCAAAACCAGCTAATGGAAATCCATCTTTAATAAGTTTTGATGATGTTACCACTCTGTTTCATGAGTTTGGACACACTCTTCACGGATTGTTTGCTGACCAACAGTATGTAACACTTTCTGGAACTTCAGTACCTCGTGATTATGTAGAATTTCCTTCTCAAATAAATGAACACGCAGCTTTAGACCCAACAGTTTTGAAAAATTACGCAATACATTTTCAAACCAAAGAGCCAATCCCTCAAGAATTAATTGATAAAATTAAAAAAGCCGACACCTTTAATAAAGGGTATGATGTTACAGAATTATTGGCGGCTGCTACCTTAGATTTGGCTTGGCATAGTGTAGAAAAAGAGTCTGATTTTAAACCAGCTTTAGTCTTTGAAAAAGAAGCCTTATCAAAGTACGGTTTATTGGTAAATGAAGTTCCTACAAGGTACCATTCCCCTTATTTTGCTCATATTTGGAGCGGTGGATATTCATCTGGATATTACGCCTATACCTGGTCAAAAACCCTTGATTATAATGCTTACGATTGGATGCAAGCTAATGGTGGTATGACTAGAGAAAACGGTGAACGTTTAAGAAAATATATACTATCTGTAGGAAATAGCGTTGACTTAAATCAAGCTTTTAAAGACTTAGTTGGACACGAAATGAAAGTAGAGCCGTATTTAAAAAATGCGGGACTAGAATAATATTTATTTGTTTAAAAAAAAGACTGCTTTTATTGGCAGTCTTTTTTTTTCTATTTAAACATGTCTTCCATACCAGGAATCATTGGCATATCAACTTTTGTGACAGCGTCTAATTCCGCTTGGTTTACTTTTGCTGCTTTTTCAATTGCTTTATTCAAAACAACAATTAAGTAGTCTTCTAGTTGGTCTTTGTCTTCCATTAAACCATCGGAAATTTCAATAGATTTCACTTTGCTATTAGCAGTTAAAGTTACTTTTAATTTTTCATCGGTGCTTTGTTCATCTATTAAGATGGTATCCAATCTTTTTTTTGTTTCTTCAATTCTTTGTTGGGTAGCTTTTAATTTACCCATCATTCCCATTAAATCCATGATATTTTATTTTGAGGCAAATTTACAGAAAAATATAGTAATAAGAAATTTCTATTTTGCGCTACTTTCTTAAATTGCTTTGTCTTATTTTTGCACCAATATATAAACACGATAAACACAAATTAATGTCTGATATAAAACCTCCTTTCGCCAAGATAATTCCATCCACATTAGAGAAATTTAATGATATTAGAATTGATAATTATTTTTGGCTTAATGATAGAGAAAATCCTGAAGTTATTGATTATCTAAATAAAGAAAATCAGTATTATCAAGAAATGACAGCTCATACCAATAATTTTCAAAAAGAATTATTTGAAGAAATGAAATCTAGGATTAAGGAAGATGATCAATCTGTACCTTATTTATATAATGGTTATTATTACATTACTCGATTTGAAAAGGGTAGTGATTATCCAATATATTCAAGAAAAAAAGGAAGCCTTTCGGCAAATGAGGAAATTTTGTTCAATTGCAATGAATTAGCAAAAGGGCATAAGTATTTTAAATTAGGTGGCTTAAGTGTGAGTTCTGATAATAGATACATTGCATTTTCAATTGATACGGTTGGAAGACGAATTTATACAGTACAAATTAAAAACCTAACTTCTGGTGAACTTTTTAGTGATAAAATTGAAAACACTACTGGCGATAGTACCTGGGCAAATGATAATTCAACCCTTTTTTACACCCGACAAGATGAGCAAACGTTGCGTTCAGACAAGGTTTTCAAGCATAAATTAAATTCTGATTCGGCTGATGATATCTTAGTTTATTTTGAAAAAGACGATACTTTTTCAGTAGAGGTTACTAAAGAAAAATCAAAGAAATATATTGTAATTAGTTCGTCAAGCACGATGACAACAGAGTTTCGAACTTTGCCAGCGGATCAGCCCGATGGAGAATTTAAGGTATTTCAAAAAAGAGTTCGTGGTTTAGAATACGATATTGCTCATTTTGGGGATCATTTTTATGTGTTAACCAATAAAGATGATGCAACCAACTTTAAGTTAATGAAAACTCCAGAATTTGCTACAGCTAAAGAAAACTGGGTCGATTTAATTCCGCATCGTGATGAGGTATTAATTGAAGACATTGATATTTTTAGCGATTTCTTGGTAGTTACAGAACGATTCAATGGATTGAATACCATTCGAATTATGCCGTGGAGCGGAGAAGGGGAATATTATTTGCCTTTTGAGAGCGAAACCTATACAGCCTATACGTCTACAAATGTCGATTTTGAAACTGATATTTTGAGATACGGTTACCAATCTTTGGCCACACCCGCTTCAATAATTGATTTCAATATGAAAACAATGGAAAAGCAAATCATGAAGGAGCAAGAAGTTTTGGGTGGTAAATTTGATAAAAATAATTACACTGAAGAACGTATTTGGGCATCTGCTCAAGATGGAACTAAAGTGCCAATTTCAATGGTTTACAGAAAAGAATTGTTAAAAGACGGAAATAATCCGTTGTTGCAATATGCTTATGGATCCTATGGATATTCGATGGATGCAACATTTTCATCAACACGCTTGAGCTTATTAGACCGCGGATTTATATTTGCAATAGCGCACATTCGAGGGGGTGAAGATTTAGGACGTCAATGGTATGAAGATGGAAAATTACTAAACAAGAAAAACACTTTCACCGATTTTATCGATTGCTCAAATTATTTAATTACAGAAAAATATACTTCGCCTGCTCACTTATATGCTGAAGGCGGATCTGCAGGTGGACTGTTGATGGGAGTTATTGCCAATAATGCACCTGAATTGTATAATGGTATGATCGCACAAGTTCCGTTTGTGGATGTAGTTACTACAATGCTTGACGATACGATTCCATTGACCACTGGTGAATATGACGAATGGGGGAATCCTAACATAAAAAAATATTACAATTACATTAAGTCGTATTCTCCATACGATAATATAAAATGTCAAGATTATCCTTCAATTTATGTATCAACGGGCTTACATGATTCACAGGTTCAGTATTGGGAACCAGCAAAATGGGTGGCAAAATTACGGGTTTTTAAAACAGATAAAAACGCTATCTATCTGGATACCAATATGAATGCTGGGCATGGGGGAGCTTCTGGAAGATTTGAAGCGTTAAAAGAATTAGCTAAGGAATTTTCTTTTTTACTAGATTTAGAAAAAATTGAAAAATAATTAGAAATTTATTGTTAAATTTGCATTAAATGAGGTTATCATAGATTGATTTTTTTAATCTTAATTGACTACTTTTTATGAACGAAAAAATAAATGCCTTCGAAAGCGTGCTAGATTTAATTGGGAATACTCCTTTAATTAAATTA
>CALPNL020000123.1 GCA_943324925.2 Chitinophaga pinensis
ATAAATCCGTCAATATTGTCGTCTTCGTTTAACTCTTTAATTTTTTTAAGTAATTCTGTTTCAGAGGTCGTGCTTGGCATATTGATTAAAGTAGACTCAAAACCTACTCTCTCGCAGGCTTTCACTTTACTTCCTACATAAGTTAAACTGGCACCATCATTTCCAACAATAATTGCCGCTAAATGAGGGACTTTCTCGTTGTTGTTTTTCATCTTTTGAACTTCAGCCGTGATTTCGACTTTGATGTCCTCAGAAACTTTTTTTCCGTCTAGTAGTTGCATTGTTGTTGTGTATTTATTGTTGTAGTTGTTGTTAAATCTAAATAACCTATCTCATTCCTGGCATTCCCGGCATTCCACCTTTCATGCCACTCATCATTTTCATCATGTTTTTACCACCTGGACCTTGCATCATTTTCATCATTTTACTCATCTGGTCAAACTGCTTCATCAATTGATTCACTTGCTCTATTTTCGTTCCCGATCCTTTAGCAATTCTCGTTTTTCTTTTCATATCAATAATAGCCGGTTTTGATCTTTCTGTTGGAGTCATTGAATGGATAATGGCTTCAATATGTTTGAAAGCATCGTCTTCAATCTCAACATCTTTCATGGCTTTCGATGCCCCTGGAATCATTCCAACCAGGTCTTTCATGTTACCCATTTTTTTAACTTGCTGAATTTGAGTCAAGAAATCATCGAAACCAAATTCGTTTTTGGCAATTTTCTTTTGGATTTTACGAGCTTCCTCTTCATTGTATTGTTCTTGAGCTTTTTCTACCAATGACACTACGTCTCCCATTCCAAGGATACGTTCTGCCATACGTTCTGGGTAAAAAACATCAATCGCTTCCATTTTTTCTCCAGTACCTACAAACTTAATCGGTTTGTTCACCACCGATTTTATAGAAAGCGCTGCTCCACCACGAGTATCTCCATCTAATTTGGTTAGGATAACTCCATCAAAATTCAAAATATCATTGAAGGCTTTCGCCGTATTCACAGCATCTTGTCCCGTCATTGAATCCACCACAAACAAAGTTTCTTGAGGTTGGATGGCTTTATGAACACGAGCAATTTCATCCATCATTTGGGCATCTACAGCAAGACGACCGGCGGTATCCACAATGACTACATTGTATCCTTTTTCTTTCGCATATTTAACTGCATTTTGTGCAATTTCTACTGGATTGTTATTTCCTAACTCAGAGTAAACTTCCACTCCAATTTGTGATCCCACCACATGCAATTGATTGATTGCTGCTGGACGATACACATCACAAGCTACTAAAAGTGGATTTTTACTTTTCTTAGTTTTAAGATAATTGGCTAATTTCCCCGAGAAAGTCGTTTTTCCAGATCCTTGTAAACCCGACATCAAAATTACGGTTGGATTTCCAGATAGATTGACTCCAGAAACTTCACCACCCATTAATTCTGTTAATTCGTCTTTAACTAATTTTACTAATAGTTGGCCTGGCTGTAATGTAGTCAATACATTTTGACCAATGGCTTTGTCCTTTACTCTTGTAGTAAAATCTTTAGCAATTTTAAAGTTAACGTCGGCATCTAAAAGTGCGCGGCGAACTTCTTTTAATGTTTCGGCAACATTAATTTCTGTAATTTTCCCGTGTCCTTTTAGGATATGAAAGGCTTTGTCTAATTTATCACTTAAATTATCAAACATGTTTTTAAATTTTATTGAATTGCAAAGATAAACTAATTAGAGAATTTGACAATTAGATATTTGCAATAATGATATCGTTTTTAAATAAAAAAACCTACTAATTAGTAGGTTGTTTATTTTCTATAATAAAAATTAATTTTTCTCAAAAGTCAGGTAATCGGTTCCTCCGTTCCCTCCACTAACATCTATTAATTGGATTCTTGTATCTGTTCTAGAAATTATATCCCAGTCATCTGTTAAGTCAAAGAAATTAGCTGGAGAAGTAAATGCGATATTAAAGTCTAAATCACTAAGTGAATCGTCATTACTATTTCTATCAGTAACTGACCAAGTGCCAGAGGTAGTTAACCCATTTCCAACTGCTGTTAATGTTCCATTTTGAGAAAATGTAAAATTAAAACCTGAAAAATTATTGGTTTTTACAACTCCTGAATCTACATAATTGGTAATTCTCCATGTTCCGGAAATTGCAGTGTTAATTAAAACGGTTTGATTGGTATATGATGAAGAATCATCTGAACTACACATTGAAGCAGTGTTTACAAAAAACAAAACACTTAAAACTGCATAAATTGTTATTCTTTTCATAGTTTATATATTAATAATAAATTACAAATTTAAATAAAAAAATTACATTCTCTCCGGAACTTGAATACCTAAAAGCTGGAAGGCCGATGCAATAGTGTCGGCCACTTTTTTTGATAATTGTACACGGAAAACTTTTTCCACGCTATCATTTGAACCTAAAATAGGCACCGCTTGATAAAAGGAATTGTACTCCCGAACCAAATCGTAAGTATAATTGGCAATCAAAGCCGGACTGTGATTGTGTGCCGCATTTTGAATTACCTCTGGATACAACTCCAATTGTTTTACCAATTCTTTTTCCTTTTCGTGCAAGACTTTAATCGTTGTCTTCTCAGTGAAATCGAAGTTGGCTTTACGAATAATCGATTGGATTCTCGCATACGTATATTGTATAAAAGGACCCGTATTCCCAGCAAAATCAACCGATTCTTCAGGGTCAAATAAAATTCTTTTCTTAGGATCGACCTTTAAAATATAGTATTTCAAGGCGCCCATTCCGATGGTAGTGTACAACTTGGCTTTTTCAGCAGCTGAATACCCTTCTAATTTTCCTAATTCTTCGGAGATTTTCTGAGCGGTATCAGTCATTTCATTCATCAAATCATCCGCATCGACAACGGTTCCTTCACGGCTTTTCATTTTCCCTGAAGGTAAATCAACCATTCCATAGGACAAGTGAAATAGATTTTTAGACCAGTCAAAACCTAACTTTTTAAGGATTAAAAACAATACTTTAAAGTGATAATCTTGTTCATTTCCAACAGTATAAACCATCCCTCCTACATCTGGAAAGTCCTTTACACGCTGAATTGCAGTTCCAATATCTTGGGTCATGTAAACCGCCGTTCCATCAGAACGAAGTACGATTTTTCTGTCCAATCCATCCGGAGTTAAATCTATCCAAACCGAACCATCAGGATCTTTCTCAAAAATCCCTTTTTCTAATCCAATTTGAACAACATCTTTTCCCAGTAAATAGGTATTACTTTCGTAATAATAACTGTCAAAATCAACTCCTAAATTAGTATACGTTGTGCCAAAACCGTCATAAACCCATTGGTTCATTGTTTTCCAAAGTGCCATCACTTCCGGATCACCAGCTTCCCATTTTAGCAGCATTTCTTGCGCTTCAACAATAATCGGGGCTTGCTTTTTTGCTTCCTCTTCTGATTTTCCTTCGCTCATCAATTGGTTGATTTCTTCTTTATACGCTTTATCGAAAGCCACATAAAAATTACCAACTAATTTATCTCCTTTTAAACCAGAAGTTTCAGGTGTTTGTCCGTTTCCAAATTTCTGCCAAGCCAACATCGACTTACAAATGTGAATTCCACGGTCGTTGATGATTTGGGTTTTATATACTTTTTTACCCGATGCTTTTAAAATTTCGGCAACAGAAAAACCTAATAAATTATTTCTTACGTGTCCTAAATGCAAGGGCTTGTTGGTGTTTGGTGAAGAATATTCCACCATCACCGCGGGTTCATTTGCTTTAGGCGAAACAAATCCGAATTGTGTATTGTCTTTTATATCATGAAAGAAATCCAGGTAATATTGATCGGAAATTACAATATTTAAAAACCCAGAAACCACATTAAAATTAGAAACCTCAGCTACATTTTCAACTAAATAAGCTCCAATTTTGTTTCCCAATTCTACAGGATTGCTCTTAATCACTTTCAATAAGGGGAAAATAACCATGGTGATATCTCCTTCAAACTCTTTCCGTGTCGATTGAAATTCTACTTTGTCAATAGTTACATCAAAAAGCGAATGGATTGCTTTTTCGATTGGTGCTGATAGAATTTGAGATAGTGTCATTTTGTTCATATTTTAAGATGCCAAAGATAGTTAATCTGTGGGAATTTGAAAATGGAATTTTTTGATAGGGTGAAAACAAAAAATCCGTCTTGAAAATTACAAAACGGATTTTTATACTTTATAAATAGTACTTTTTATTCCGCGGTATTCAATTTACTGTTTTTCCGGCTGTAGCCAAAGTAAATTACCAGACCTATTAACAACCAAATGGTGAAATAAATCCAATTCCAAACGCTTAATTCCGCCATCATGTACAAGCAGGATATTAAACCCAATAAAGGAATCAACGATAAATTTTGTCGGTACGCCCAAACCGCTAATCCTATTAAAGAAAGTAGGAAAATCCACATTGGGATTTTGTGTTTGAATAGGCTAAAACCAGTCTCATATTTTTGAGAATCGTTAATTGGCAACGCGGCAACCACCGATTCATATTGAACTTCATCTTCAGAATACTGACTCAAAATCACTTCTAAATCCGGTGTTGAAGTGGTTGCGTTTTTAGCATCAAAAGCAGCTAAATAATCATACACTTGTTTGGATTGTTCTGGAGTTAAAGAAGTTACAATGTCTTCTGGAGCATAAATTTTCTTTTCATTGGTAATAAAATCGAGGGTGCTTTTTTGATTGTATTGAAACGCATAAACCATTCCCACCAAAATTAAAAAAGGAACAATATATTTCGAATTCACATACGGCGTTTTGAATTTTCCTCGCGGTATGTCAGTTTTATTTTGCAATACCAATACTCCCGCACAAACCAATACAAAGGCAAACAAAGTTCCAATACTACATAAATCCGTTACCATGGTTAGGTTCAAAAATAAAGCTGGAATAGCCACTACAAAACCGGTAACTACCGTTGCATAGGAAGGTGTTTTAAATTTAGGATGCACTCTAGAGAATTTTTTTGGCAACAATCCATCGCGGCTCATGCTCATCCAAATTCTAGGCTGCCCCATTTGGAAAACTAATAAAACACTCGCCATGGCGATCACGGCAGAAACTCCAATGATGGCAGACATCATTTTTAAATCTAATTTTTCAAATACAAACAATAAAGGATCACCCACATTCAATTCAGAATAAGAAACCATTCCGGTAAGCACTAAGGCTATGGCGACATACAAAATGGTACATATAATAATGGCCCACATCATTCCGCGAGGCAAGTCGCGTTGCGGATTTTCACATTCTTCAGCGGTAGTTGAAATAGCATCAAAACCAATATAAGCAAAGAAAACGGCCGAAACTCCTTTCAAAATTCCGCTTACTCCATTCGGCGCGAAAGGGTTCCAATTGTCAACATCTACATAAAAAACACCTACGGCAATAACCAATAAAATAATACATAATTTCACTAAGACCATCGCGTTACTCGCATTACGAGATTCCTTCATTCCGCGATAAACCAATCCGGTAATAAAGATAATAATTCCTAAAGCAGGTAAATCGGCCACTAGGTGAAACCCTCCAATTACTGGTGAAGTAGTCCAAGCAATATAGGCATTTTGTAGCGACGCACTTAAATTCTCGAACGATTTTCCGTTTTGCATTAAGGCGGTAGCGTCTTTAAATCCGTTGGATGCCGTTAAATAATCCATTTGAACCCAATCGGCTAAAACTTGCAAATGCCAATCGTATTTGTGGTTTAG
>CALPNL020000124.1 GCA_943324925.2 Chitinophaga pinensis
AAAGCAGCTCTAAATCCTTTAACTGCGCTTGTTTCTAATAATACAAAGAAAACGGGTCCAATTAAAAAACTTAAAAATATTCCAAGCGGAATAGCGGTTAATATATCTTGAATCATCTTTATTTATTGCTGTTTTATATTCAAATATAATTAAAAAAATGAATTTTCAATTATTCCTTTTCTTTTATAAAATGAAAATCCAATTGCTTTTTCACTAAATCTGCGTTTTTAACTTTCACATAAATTTCATCTCCTAGTTGAAGTAAATTATGAGTTGTAGCACCAACTAAAGCATATTGTTTTTCATCAAAAGTGTAATAATCGTCTTTAATTTCTCGAATTCTAACCATTCCCTCGCATTTGTTTTCGATAATTTCTACGAAAATTCCCCACTCAGTAACTCCTGAAATTACGCCTAAAAATTCTTGATCTTTATGGTCTTGCATGTAACGAACTTGCATGTATTTTATACTGTCACGCTCCGCATGTGTAGCTAGATTTTCCATATTTGAAGAATGTAAACACTTTGTTTCATAAGTTTCTTCATCCACTGATTTTCCTCCATCTAAATAAAACTGCAATAATCGATGCACCATAACATCAGGATAACGACGAATTGGTGAGGTAAAATGAGAATAATAATCAAATGCTAATCCGTAATGACCAATATTATCCGTAGAATATTTAGCTTTACTCATACTTCGAATCGCTAAAGTGTCAATTAAATTTTGCTCTTTTTGACCTTGAACATCGTTTAATAACTTATTTAAAGACATTGAAATATCACCTTTTGATTTAAAATTGATACTGTAGCCAAATTTTGAAATCACATTTTGAAGCGCAATTAATTTATCTTCATTAGGCTCATCGTGAATTCTGTAAATAAAGGTTTTCTTTTGTTTTCCAATGAATTCAGCCACTTTTTTATTAGCTAAAAGCATGAATTCTTCAATTAAATGATTGGCGTCTTTCGACATTTTAAAGAAAACTCCAACAGGTTCGTGATTAGTATTTAGATTAAATTTCACTTCTACTTTATCAAATGAAATAGCCCCTTGAGCCATTCTTTTTCTTCGGAAAATTTTAGCTAATTCGTCTAATTTTAAAGTAGCATTTACAATCTCATCTGAAACTTTATAAGCTGCTCCAGTAATAGAAGTTTCTATTGGTATCGTACTGTCTTTGGTTTCGATGATATATTGTGCTTCTTCATAAGCAAATCGTTGATCGGAATAAATTACCGTTCTTCCAAACCAATTATTTACCACTTCCGCTTTTTCGGTTATTTCAAAAATAGCAGAGAAGGTATATTTTTCTTCATTTGGACGTAAAGAACAAGCAAAATTAGATAATACTTCTGGTAACATTGGAACCACGCGATCTACTAAATACACAGAAGTAGCACGTTGGTATGCTTCATCATCTAAAATAGTTCCTTCTTGTAAATAGTAAGAAACATCGGCAATATGAATTCCAACTTCGTAATTTCCATTTTCTAATTTTTTAAAAGATAAAGCATCGTCAAAATCTTTAGCATCTTTAGGGTCAATAGTAAAAGTTAGTGTATCGCGCATATCTCTGCGCTTTTTAATTTCACTTTCTTGAATTGAAGTATCTATTTTTTGAGCATATAATTCCACTTCTAATGGAAATTCTGCAGGTAAACCATATTCAGCTAAAATAGCGTGAATCTCAGTATTGTGTTCTCCTGGCTTTCCTAAAACTTTTATTACCTTTCCAAAAGGACTATCGGCTCTTGAAGGCCAATCTTCTATATGAACTAAAACTACATCTCCATTTTCAGCATCGCCTAGTTTGTCTTTAGAAATAAAAATATCAGTATACATTTTAGGATTTGCTGTAGCTACAAAAGCGAAATTTTTCTGAATATCAATTACCCCTACAAAATCGGTTTTCTTTCTTTCTAAAACTTCAATTACTTCCCCTTCAACTCGTTTTCCTTTTCTACGATTATAAACGTAAAATTTTACTTTATCTCCATCTAATGCGTGATTTAAATTATTTGTTGGAATAAAAATATCGTCTTCAAAATCAGGAGAAACAAAATACGCCGTTTTTCTGCCGGTCATATCAATCACTCCTTCAGAATAGTCTTTACTAGTTTCTACAATTAAATATTTTCCAGGTTCTGATTCTGTAATTTTTTTTTGCGCTGCTAATATCTTTAAATCTTTAATAATTTGATTTCTACTTTGTGTATCGTCTAATTCTAATTTAGCTGCTATTTGTTTGTAGTTGAAGGATTTATTACTATTTTGAGTTAGTATTTTTAATATTTTTTCTGTAAAATCCAGTTGTTTTTTTACTGGTTTTCTTAATCTTTTGCCCATAGTTCTTTTCTTATAAGGTTGAAATTTACAAAATACTTTGCAGTTCACTGTAAATAAAAATTAGTTTTAAAAAATAAAACTTTTTAATAACATTAATTCTATAAAATCTATATTGGAATTATCTTTATAAAATAGAACCAACTATTTTAAATGTTATCAACATCTATTAAAAACAACAAAAAGAAAATTTAATTTAAAATTATTTTTTAATGGTTATTATAGTTTGTTAATAGTTACAATAAGTTTATTTTTTAGAGTGTTATTTATTAGTTATAATTATTTACCACAACTTATAAACAGCTCAATTTTATATAAAACCTATTAAAATTAACCCATGTTATTTTTTAATTAACAACGGTTAATAATTAAAAAACATATTATTTTGTAGATAATTCAAAACTTAAAATTTGTTAATAAAGAAGAAATATTTAGTAATAACTTTTCTAAAAATTCTTGAAACTTTTATTGTTTAATTCAATCCAATTTTTGATTACAAATTTTTATCACATCTCCTAAAAAAACTTATAAATTTCTATCTAAAGTTATAAACATTTCATGTTAAATTAAGGTTAACTGATTATCAATTAGTTACAAACTGATATTAACATTCTAAAAATTTAACATATTTATTAAATAAAATGAAGCGTTAAATTAGAATTAGTATTGATTGTTAGGTGTTTATAATTTATTGATTAAAATTTAAATTCTAAATAAATTCCCAGTTTAGTTTTGGTAAATTTGTAAAACAAATTACAACAAATCACACTTATGAAAATTTCTATTGGAAACGACCACGCAGGACCAGAATACAAAAAAGCAATTGTTGAAATGCTTAAAGCAAATGGTTATCAAGTTACAAATTATGGAACCGATTCTGCTGATAGTGTAGATTATCCTGATTTTGCGCATCCAGTAGCATTAGATGTTGAAAACAAAGTATCCGATTTTGGAATTATTATTTGCGGAAGCGGAAATGGAATTGCAATGTCGGCAAATAAACACCAAGGAATTCGAGCAGCACTTTGTTGGACCAAAGAAATTGCCGTGTTAGCACGCCAACATAATAATGCTAATATTATAAGTATACCTGCTAGATTTACCTCAATACCACAAGCTTTAGAAATGGTTCAAACTTTCCTTACTACCGATTTTGAAGGAGGAAGACACCAAAACAGAGTGAATAAAATTAGTTGTTAATCCTCCTGTTTATTTTAAAACTCAATTTGTCATTTTAATGACTGAATTCAGGTATATATGACTAATATAGAATTTATCTCCAAATTTATTTCGGCTCCTGCCAATAACATTCAGAAAACAGTTCAGTTATTGCAGGAAGATTGTACTATTCCATTTATTTCAAGATATAGAAAAGACCAAACAGGAAATTTAGATGAAATAGTAATTGAAAATATTGCTAAACATCAAAAAGAATACGACGTAATTGTTAAAAGAAAAGAAGCTATTTTAAAAGCTATAGCCGAACAAAAAGCACTAACTCCAGAATTAGAAAAAAAAATCCAGCAGAGTTTTGATTTACAAGAATTAGAAGATTTTTACCTTCCTTATAAAAAGAAGAAAAAAACTAAAGCGGATACCGCTAGAGAAAATGGATTAGAGCCATTAGCCAAAATAATTATGGCTCAAAATAATGACGATATTGATTTTATTTCTACTCAATATATTAATAAAAACGTTGTAAATGAAGAAGAAGCGCTTCAGGGCGCCCGAGATATTATTGCCGAATGGATTAATGAAAATATTTATGTTAGAAAACAATTACGCCGATTGTACCAACGAAAAGCAATTGTTTCCACTAAGGTAATTAAAACCAAAAAAGAAGAGGAAGCAGCACAAAAATTCAATCAGTATTTTGATTGGTCAGAAAATTTATCAAAAGCACCTTCCCACCGACTTTTAGCTATGTTAAGAGCCGAAAACGATGGTTTTGTAAAGTTAAAAGTAGAAATAGATCCTGAAAATTCAGGATTAGAAGCGCTTAATATTATTGATGAATTAATAATAAAAAGAAATAACGATACCACACCTCATTTAGAATTAGCAATCCAAGATAGTTTTAAAAGATTATTAAATCCTGCTATTTCTAACGAAGCGTTACAAGAGGCGAAAGCCAAAGCCGATGACAATTCTATTCAGGTTTTTGCCAATAATTTGAGTCAGCTATTACTTGCGCCTCCTTTAGGTGAAAAGCGAATTTTAGCAATTGATCCCGGATTTCGAAGTGGTTGCAAAGTAGTATGTTTAGATGAAAAAGGGGATTTGTTATACAACGAAACCATCTATCCCCACGCGCCTCAAAAAGAAGACGTGATGGCGATGAAAAAAATTCGCTCGATGGTTAATTCTTACAAAATTGATGCAATTTCAATTGGAAACGGAACAGCATCTCGAGAAACAGAGTTTTTCATTAAGAAAATTGCGTTCGATAAACCGGTTCAAGTTTTTATCGTTTCTGAAGCTGGAGCTTCGGTTTATTCAGCTTCAAAAATTGCGAGAGAAGAGTTTCCAAATTACGATGTTACCGTTCGTGGATCGGTTTCTATTGGAAGGCGCCTTTCAGATCCGTTAGCAGAATTGGTAAAAATTGATCCAAAAGCAATTGGCGTAGGCCAATACCAACATGATGTAGATCAATCCAAATTAAAAGAAGAATTGGACACCACAGTAATTCGCTGCGTGAATTCTGTGGGCATCAATATCAATACTGCAAGTAAACATTTGTTGAGCTATGTGAGTGGAATAGGAGAAAAAATAGCCGAAAATATTGTCCAATATCGCTCGGAAAATGGTCCGTTTGAAGATAGAAAACAACTTAAAAAGGTACCTCGATTAGGAGAAAAAGCCTACCAACAAGGGGTGGCATTTATTAGAATTTCAAACGCTAAAAACCCATTAGATAATTCGGCGGTTCATCCAGAGGCCTACGGAATTGTGGAAAAAATAGCTAAAGATTTAAAGGTAACCGTAAGTGATTTAATTGCTAATAAAGAAAAAACCGCCTTGATAAAACCAGAGAATTACATCACTTCTGAAATTGGTTTATTAGGATTGAAAGACATTATAAAAGAACTTGAAAAACCCGGTTTGGATCCACGAAAATCGGCTAAAGTATTTGAATTTGATGCCAATGTAAAATCGATAAAAGACATTAGAACCGGAATGATTTTACCAGGAATAGTCAATAACATTACCAACTTCGGGTGTTTTGTAGATATCGGAATTAAGGAAAGCGGCTTGGTTCATATTTCCCAGCTCAAAGCTGGATTTGTAAGCGATGTAAATGAAGTAGTAAAATTACACCAACACGTTCAAGTGAAAGTTACAGAAGTGGATGAAGACAGAAAGCGAAT